>JAAXQI010000158.1 GCA_012974315.1 Desulfobacterales bacterium
CCATTACCTGACATATTTTTAGTTGCCTGCAATTCTTTCGATATCTCTTTATTGAATACGTTATTTTTATATGCCATAAAAATCATTTTTACAGACACAGGGAAAACACCCGCCTCTAAAAGTAAATCGTGCGTAAAACCTTTTATCTCCTTTGCAATAAATAAAGAATTTCGTATATAATGGTTCGTTCTCTTTTTTGTACAATCTATAAATTCACTTTTTCAGGATGAAATATGAGCAAAGAAATTTACCAGGAACCATTGGTGAGCCGTTACACCAGCCGAGGAATGCAGGAACTTTTTTCTGAGCGCACAAGAATCCAGACATGGCGCCGTTGCTGGATTGCTCTTGCAGAAGCCCAGAACGAACTGGGCCTTTCAGAGATTGTTTCCCGGGAAATGATCAATGAATTAAGGGAAAATGCAGACAATATTGATTTCGAGATGGCTGCCAGCAAGGAAAAGGAAATCCGGCATGATGTTATGGCCCATGTTTATACCTATGGTCAGAAATGCCCCAAAGCTGAAGGTATCATACATCTCGGTGCCACCTCACAGTATGTTGTGTGCAATACTGACCTGATCCTGCAGAAAAAAGGACTGGAACTGATAAAAAACGGACTGGTCAACGTAATTGCAAATCTTGCTGATTTTGCCAATAAACACAAAGGTTTGGCAACTTTGGGATATACCCATTACCAGCCTGCCCAGCCAACGACTGTGGGCAAACGCACTACCCTGTATATTCAGGATCTGCTGCTGGACCTTGACTACATAGAAAACCTTGAAAAGCAGATAAAAGCCCGGGGTGCCAAGGGCACAGTCGGTACCCAGGCCACTTTTCTGGAATTATTCAATGGCAATCATGAAAAGGTTAAACAACTTGATAGTCTGGTGGCAGTTAAACTCGGCTTTGATGAGAGCTTTCCTGTTACCGGGCAGACCTACTCCAGAAAGCTGGACATGAAAACTGCTGAAACCCTTGCAGGCATTGGTGCTTCGGCCCATAAGTTTGCAGTGGATCTGAGGCTGCTTTCCAACCTCAAAGTACAGGAGGAACCCTTTGCTAAAATGCAGGTGGGAAGTTCTGCCATGGCTTATAAGCGGAACCCCATGCGTTCTGAACGCATGACAGGCTTGGCACGTAAACTCATGGGGCTGCCAGCAAACTTTTCTGCAACCTATGCAAATCAATGGTTTGAGAGAACCCTCGATGATTCAGCAATACGCCGCATGGACATTCCACAGGCATTTCTTCTCACCGATGCCATACTTAAGCTTTACATTAACGTATCATCAGATATGGTTGTTTTTCCGAAACAAATAGAAAGGCACTTGCTCCAGGAACTCCCCTTTATGGCAACAGAGAAAATTTTAATGGCCGGTGTTGAAAAAGGCAATAGCCGCCAGGAATTACACGAAGTCATTAAAATACATTCCCTTGCTGCCGGAAAAGTTGTTAAGGAGGAAGGCAAAGAAAATGATTTGCTGCAAAGATTGGCGAATGACCCAAAAATTCCTTTTACCACAGAGGAACTTGAAGACATGGTAGGTGATTCCCAACAATTTACCGGCAGAGCTGAAAATCAAACGGAAGAATATTTAACTGCTTTTGTGCAACCCCGACTGCAACCTTACAAGGATATACTGGGAAAAGTTGACGCAGAACTTTCTGTATAATTCATTAATGATTTCCGCGTAAACTACTGACTCTCTTTAATAAATAACAATATGCCCAGATCTTCTTTAATGCAGTTAAGAATCTCACCAGACAGAATTCACTACTTGAAATTTATTCTGGAGGGATATGACAACCTGGCTACCCTGTCTACGGTAAATGCCCGGCAAGGTTTAGTTGAAATACGCTATCTTCCTGAATCTAAAAAGGATTTAACTGATCTGCTCACAGAGATAACCTCTGATATTGTCAAATAATTTTAATTAGGATGCACATATCATGAAACGCTCGATTTATATTTCATTACTTGTTGTTTTGTTTTTCTGTTTTTATGCCCTATCACAGGCAGCAGCCCAGGATGACCAACAACCACCAGATGCAAATACGATGTTCAGCCTTTCTGAATGTGTTGCGATTGCCCTGAACACCAGCCCACAGATCCTATATTCACAGGCAGATATCAGTGAAAAGGAATCTTCACTCGTAAGTTCCCAAAAGGATCTCTATCCATCCCTCTTCTTCCATTATGGATATCAATACGCTCCGGATGCTGCCCCTAGTGCTTATTCCAATCTTGAAATGGAAGATTATTACAGTTACACCTTTTCTATTGAACAGCCAATATATCGAGGCCGTGCTCTTGTAACCGGTGTTGAACTTGGAGAACTTGAACTTGAATCATCCAAGTCCGCCATGGTGCAAACAAAAAGCGAGATTGTCCTCTCAGTACATGAGGCCTATTACAACCTCCTGAAAGCAAGGAAATTTGAAGAGGTGGCTGAACAATCCCTGGAAGAGAGAAAATCCCACCTCAAGGATGCCAAGGCGTACTATAAAGCAGGCCTGATACCTAAGAACGATATGCTGCAAAGCGAAGTTCAGATGGCCGGTGCTGAGATTGAACGTATCAGGGCGATGAATCTTTCCGCCATGGCTCTGGCTCGTCTGAATACTCTGTTACGCAGGCCGGTCGAAAATGAAATCCAGGTCGAAGATATTCTCAAATATGAGCCAAGTGAAATTTCTTTTGATCTGTCTGTACAACAGGCAAAAGAACACCGGCCCGAACTGAAGCAGAGCGAAATAGCCATCGAACAGGCTGATAAAAATATAACCCTCTCCCGGGCTCCTTACCTTCCTGCCGTATCTGTTTCAGCAAACTACCTGAAACAGGGCGACAATTTTTTTGCCCAGGAATACCCCTTTGGTTCAAGCGAAGTTAAAACTGCCCAGGCAACCCTTGAATGGCGATTCTGGGCATGGGGGCAAAGCAAAAATGAAATTGCAGTTGCAAAGCATAATGTGAAGAAGGCCCAGGAAGTCGAAGTAGACTTATTGGACAATATTATCCTGCAGGTCAGAGAGGCTTACCTTGACATAAAAGAATTCGAATACAATATTACTGTTACTGAAAAAGCAATAGAACAGGCAGAAGAGGATTTTCGTATCAATCAGTCCAGGTACCAGGCACAATTAAGCACATCTACAGATGTCCTTGATGCCCAGACCCGTCTTACCAGAGCAAGAATAAACTATTATAATGCCCTGTATAATTACAAAATATCCCTTATGAGATTGTCATGGGCTACAGGAACACTTGTTTTGTAATTTAAAGGGTTATTTGTCACAATATGAACGCAATTAAGAAATCATACATAGAAACATTTGGCTGCCAGATGAATGAGCGGGACTCTGAAATCATGGGCCAGGTGCTATCCAACGCAGATTACATACCTACCGAGGATATTAAACAGGCAGATGTGATAGTCCTCAACACCTGTTCCATTCGTGACAAAGCTGAGCAGAAAGTTTACAGCCTTCTTGGCACGTTAAAAAAGCTAAAGGCAAAAAAGCCAGCCCTTATTATCTCTGTGGCCGGATGTGTTGCCCAGCAGGAAGGTAAACGGTTGCTGACCAGGATGCCCCAGGTCGATATTGTACTCGGCCCACAACAGATATACCGCTTATCTGAACTTGTGAGCAAAGCTGTAGCAATGGGTAAACAGCAACTGGCTGTGAATCTTTCATCTTCCTTTGAGATTCCCCGGCACATACCCCCCTCCCCTGTCAAGTCGTCGGAAGATGAACAGACAGCTACTGCATCCTTTAAAAAGGTTGTCACCATCATGCAGGGATGCAATAACTTCTGTACCTACTGCGTTGTTCCATACACCCGCGGCAGAGAAACAAGCAGGCCACATGATGACATCATTGCAGAAATCACGGTTTTGGCAAATCAGGGGGTTAAAGAGGTTACCCTTCTGGGCCAGAATGTAAATTCTTATGGCAGGACCAATGACAGCACCCTTCAACACATTACATTTCCAGAGCTTCTACGAAATGTCGCCAAAATTAAGGGTATTAAACGGCTGCGATTTTCCACCTCTAACCCCAAGGACCTTTCGCCTGAGCTGATCAAATGTTTTGCCGAAATTGAAAATCTCTGCCCCCATTTTCATCTCCCCGTGCAGTCAGGCTCAAATCACATTCTAAAGAGAATGAACAGGAAGTATTCAATTGAGGAATACCTTGCAAAAGTGAAGGCACTGAGACATATACGCCCGGATATTGTACTGACAACTGATATTATTGTCGGATTTCCGGGGGAGACAGACGAGGATTTCCAGGCCACCATGGATCTGCTTGAAACCGTTCGCTACCAGGGAGCCTATTCCTTTAAATATTCCGACAGGCCCCAGGCCAAATCCGTTGCCTTCGATGATAAGGTAGATGAACAGATAAAATCAGAAAGACTTCACCGTCTGCAGGAAAAACAAAAATCCATCAACCTGCAGGAAAACCAAAAATATGAAGGCAGTATCCAGTCTGTTATGATCGAAGGTGAAAGTAAAAATACTGATGGTCAGTGGAAAGGTCGCACAATGAGCAATATCATTGTTAATTTTGACGGCTCTGCTCTTTCCCCCGGCCAGGAAGTTCAAGTAAAGATAACAGAGGGACTCCCCCATTCCTTAAGGGGAACCCTTGTCTGAATTTTTCCCGGCACCGATCTTAAAATTTAATTTTACCCTGTTACTGACTGAGAAAATTTTAAGGAGATAATATGATTGACCTGCATACACATTCACTATTCAGCGACGGCGAACTTGTGCCGGCCGAACATTTGCGGCGGGTGGAAAACCTCGGCTATGAAGCCATCGCCATCACCGACCATGCTGATTCGTCCAACCTGGATTTTATCATTCCCAGGATTGTCCAGGCAGCAGCTGATCTGAACCAATACTCCTCGACAAAACTTATACCGGGCATTGAGTTGACCCATGTGCCCCCTCCCATGTTCGCTGAACTGGTTGCCAAGGCAAGGGGTCTCGGGGCCAAAATTATTGTTGGACACGGTGAAACAGTCATGGAACCTGTAAAGGCGGGCACCAATCTGGCTGCAATCCTTGCAGGAGTGGATATTCTTGCCCATCCAGGTTTTATTACAAGAGATGAAGCCCTGTTGGCTGCAGAAAAAGGTGTCTTTCTTGAACTGACCGGCAGAAAGGGGCATTCATTGACCAACGGCCATGTTGCCCAAATAGCAACAGACACTGGAGCACTTCTGGTTGTCAATGCCGACGCCCATGGACCTGGTGATTTCATGACTGCCAAAATGGCCAAAACTGTAGCCCTGGGAGCTGGTTTAAGCGCGGAGCGCTACGGAAAAATACGGAAGGACATGCAGGCTTTGGTTGATAGGCTGAAATGAGAATTATGCCCTTTTTTTATCGTAATTCCTAATGATTCTGGGCTGAAATTGGTTGAATGAGGTAGCCTTTATCACTCATGGTTTCTCTGTCTCCCTACCCTTAAT
>JAAXQI010000168.1 GCA_012974315.1 Desulfobacterales bacterium
CTACTGGCACGATCAGCCGAACAACCCTGCAGGTCAGCAATCTTTCCTGCACTTCCTGCCTGAACACTATTGCAGATGAGCTGCGCAATATCCCGGAAACATACGGCATGGATGCTTATTTAAGCAGAGGGGTCGTCATTGTTGATCATACAAGCACCTATGATAATGCCAAAATTGCTTCGACTATTTCAGGTCTCGGCTATCCGGCAAAGGTTGTTTCCAGCAATGAAATACCAGCTCAGAAAGCTTTTTCAACAACAAAAGATAATGGGTCTCCCAATCAGGTGGCGCGCTCAGGCAGCGGCTG
Organism: Desulfobacterales bacterium; assembly: GCA_012974315.1. GTDB lineage: Bacteria > Desulfobacterota > Desulfobulbia > Desulfobulbales > BM004 > BM004. The sequence continues at coordinate 308 of JAAXQI010000168.1, forward strand.
CAACACCAAAGGTCCCTGCAATGCAACATCTACATCATGGCAGCAATTGTACAACCGATATTTTACCCAGACAAACTCAAAATAGTTAATCAACAAACAATATACGGAGGTCTTTTAAGATGTTCACTATCAGAAAAAATTTAACAATAACTACAATTCTTCTACTGCTCATTGCGGCTATATTGAGTGGATGCTCCAACGCCACTTCTTCACCAGGTAAAAGCGGCGGACTGATTACACCGACCAACGGAAAAATCGAAATCCCCGTGGCTGACATCAATGACGGCAAAGCCCATCATTTCCAGGTCAAGTCGGATGACGGCACCATGGTCACCTTTTTTGTCCTGAAAAGTGCTGACGGAGTGCTTCGTGCAGCCATTGATGCCTGCGATGTCTGTTACCGCTCAGGCCTTGGTTATTACCAGGAAGGCGACAACATGGTCTGCAAGAACTGCGGCCAGAAGTTTGCCTCGAATAAAATCAATGTCATCAAGGGTGGCTGTAATCCGGCTCCTCTGAACAGAACCGTTTCAGGTGACACGCTGGTCATTCAAATGAAAGACATCAACATGAACAGTTGGTACATGAAATACCGCCAGTCATAATATAGGTATGAAGAGTAAATAAACATTCTTCAAGGAACAGAACAACATGGCTTACGATTTAGAAAAATACCGAGATAAACGGGAAAAGGTACTGGGGGTAAAAAAACGGGGTGTCAGCTTCGGCACCCTGGCAACCTTTGTCTCCCTGGCAATCATCCTTGGCCTGGGCGTAGTGGTTGTTCCCAAATCCATTGCCTATTTCAACACCAGGCACCTGGATGATGCCATCTACAAATTACAGAATGCTGAAACCTGGCCACCGGACGCAATTACTGCTATCCAGGAACTGGCTGGAGTCAAGAGTGCTGAAACGGACAACAACAGCTCAAGGATAGTTATTACTTTTGACAAGTCAATTACCGGCACTGCTGACATAAACGCATTCTTCAAACAGAAAAATATTCAGACAGTTCTGCTCAACCAGGTCAATCATTCTGACAGGCAGAAAATTTTAGAAAAAGAAGCGAAATTTTAAGGATACCCCAGTGAAACTACATAATATTTCATTTAACAACTTAAAACGCCGCAAGGGCAAGATGATCTTTCTTGTCCTGGGGCTTTTTATTGGCATTGCAACTATTGTCACCCTGTTGTCGATCACCGAATCCATGAGCCGGGACATTGAAGACAGACTTGACCAGTTCGGAGCCAATATTGTCATGGTTCCCAGAAGCGAGAACCTGACCCTTTCTTACGGCGGCATCACCATGGGCGGCGTCAATTACCAGACAGTGGAATTTGACGAGGAGAGAATCCCTGACATCAGGACCATTGAATATTCAAAGAACCTGGGCCTGGTGGCTCCGAAGGTACTCGGTGCTACCACGGTTAAAGGAAAAGAAGTCCTGCTCATGGGGGTGGAATTCGAGACCGAACTGCAGCTGAAAAACTGGTGGCAGTTTGACGGAACACCTCCTGCGGCAGCGAATGAGCTGCTTATCGGCTCCCAGACAGCAGCTACCTTCAACCTGAGCATCGGTGACACCCTGGCACTTGGCAGCAGCGATTTTGTCATCACTTCCATCTTAAAACCAACCGGCGCCTCAGAAGACGGCATTATTATCGGTGATCTGCATGCTTTTCAGAAAATATTAGGCAAAGAAGGCAAGGTTTCCATGGTGGAGATTGCCGCTTTTTGCCGGGACTGTCCTATCTCTGAACTGGTAATGCAGATCGGTGAAAAATTCCCCGAGGGGAAGGTAACTGCTTTACGGCAGGCTGTTATGGCAAAAATGCAGTCCATTGAAATGTTTAAAACTTTCAGCTACGGCATTGCCGTTCTGGTTATTTTCATCGGCTCTCTCCTGGTTTTTGTAACCATGATGGGATCAGTCAACGAACGGACCCGCGAGATCGGCATATTCCGCGCCATTGGATTCCGCCGCGGCCATGTCATGCAGATCATCCTGCTTGAAGCCATGGTGGTAGGACTTATTGGCGGCATACTCGGATTTGTAGGCGGCAATGGTATTGCCTGGGCTGCCCTGCCCCTGGTTATCAAAAACGGTTCTTTTGCCGGATTGAATTATAACCTTGGCGGAGTAGCACTCTTGCTTTCCGTTGCTTTAAGCCTGGTTGCAAGCCTCTATCCGGCCCAAAAAGCAAGCAAGCTTGATCCAAGTGAAGCTTTACGAGCCCTGTAATAAAATAATTTTATTGAACGAATAGGATTTAACCATGACGAATAACACCACACATGATTCTGCTGTCGGAACAAACGTGCAGCACCTTATTGAAATCCAGAATATCGGCAAGGATTACCAGGAAGGCGAAAGCACGGTTCAGGCAATTAAAGAGATGACTTTCTACATAGATGACGGGGAGTTTGTCTCCATCATGGGACAGTCTGGTTCGGGAAAATCCACCATGCTTTCCATCCTGGGCGGGCTCAACCATCCGACCCGGGGGGAAATCCTCCTTGACACACTGGATATTTACAAACTCTCCAGTGAGCAACGGGCTGATTTAAGGAGTGAATATATCGGGGTCATTTTTCAGTCATTCCAGCTTATCCCCTATCTGACCGTCCTGGAAAACGTGAAGCTCCCCATGGCCATCACAGGGAGAAAAGCCAGGGAGCAGGACAAAATGGCCCGTAATGTACTTGCCAGGGTCGGGTTAGCTAACAAGGCGGACCGTCTTCCTGACCAGCTTTCCGGCGGCGAACAGGAGCGGGTTGCCATAGCCCGGGCCATAGTCAATAAACCTCCAATTCTTCTGGCAGACGAACCAACCGGCAGCCTGGACAGTAAAACTGCAGACGAGATTATGGACCTGCTGAAAGAACTGAACAGTGAAGGTCAGACCATCATCATGGTCACCCATAACCCGGAAGCATGCAAACACACATCAAGAACAATCCAGGTCAAAGACGGCTCCTGTTATGAACATTAGTAAAAACATGAGAAATTTCTCAGTTGTTAGCAGCGCCACAAAGTTACATGGTTATGATCGTAATACGTGTCGGCTGAATGTTTTTTATGAAGCAGACAGCTTTAGTAAAAACATGAGAAATTTCTCAGTTGTTAGCAGCGCCACAAAGTTACATGGTTATGATCGTAATACGTGTCCGCTGAATGGTTTTCATGAAGCAGACAGCCTTGATAAAATAGAATTCGAAATATCTCTGCCCGGTGTGTGCCCTTTACCCACTAGCCCTCCCAGGCTGAAGGGGCACCACGTCCCTCCTCTGAAACCGAACCCTAAGATTATCTAGAGATTCGGTGACACACAACGCCCAAGCCCAGAGGGCCATCCGATTAACAGCACGGGCAGAGATTCAATGCTGATAAAAAAGGATGGTCCTCACTTTTTCCAGCAACCCACGACTTCCTAACATAACCCAAGCCATATAGTACTAGTTTCGTACTAGCACTATACTATCATCTTTCTATTCTTTAATTGTTCAGCATTATAGGGTATGGTGACTGAAATTATACTGACATTTCGGCTCTTTAAAGCAAAATTCTACCTTGAACTCTCTGGAGATACTCATGACTGTTCCAAAAATCCTTGCCATAGACGATGAACCTGCCCTGCAGAAGGCAATGCAGAAAGCTTTAAAAAACGAGAACTATGATATTGTCTTTGCCAATAATGGGCTGGAAGGGCTTGAGCAGTTTAAAAAGGAAAAGCCGGATTTGATATTGCTTGATCTGCGCATGCCCAAGTTGGATGGTTTCGAATTCCTCGAAAAAATTAATATCAAGCCGGATGACCCATATAGTGTCGTTGTCATTACCGGTCACGGCAATGACAGGGAAGTGGAGAGAAGCTTTGAGCTTGGAGTTAACTTTTTTCTGCATAAACCTTTAAGCCTTATAGAAGTGCGCTGCCTTGCAAAACGTTGTCTTGAGATGAAAGAGGTCGAGAGGGAACTGCGGGAACATCGCAATTCCCTTGAAAAACTCGTCACACAAAGAACAAAAGCCCTCACAAACCAGGTACGTTTCCAGCAGAATCTGATCGATTCAATTCCGGTTCCGATATATTTTAAGGATACAGACTTAAACTACCTGGGATGCAACAGGGCATTCGAAGAAACCCTTGGATTTGGGAAGGAACATATTATAGGCAAGACGGTACATGATATCATGCCTGGAAAACTTGCCAAGATTCATCATCACAAAGACCTGCAACTCCTGCAAGCCGGTGAAATCAAATACTATGAAGTGTCTTCTGAATATCCTGGGGGGAAGGAACACGACCTGCTTGTTTTTAAGGCTCTCTTTCATAATAAAGACGGTTCTATCGGGGGTCTCATAGGAACAAACCTGGACATATCAGAAAGAAATCAGGCTCAACTCCAGCTTGAGCTGCATGCCGAAGAACTTAAAAATGCCAACACCGCCCTGCGCGTGCTTCTAAAACAGGTCAATGAAAATAAAACCGAGCTGGAAGGTAAAGTTCTGGATAATTTTGCCCGCCTTGTAAACCCCTATCTTGACACCCTGGAAGCTGACCTGGCCAACACCCGGCAACAGGAGTATGTAAAGATAATCCAGCAAAATATCAAAAATATCACCTCAGCTTTTTCCCAGAAACTTTCATCCAGTTACCTCGGTTTAAGCCCCAGGGAGATCCAGGTGGCAGACCTCGTACGGCATGGAAGAACGAATAAAGAGTCTTCAGGAGTCCTCAACATTTCAGTCAATGCAGTGGAATTTCACAGAAACAATCTAAGAAAAAAACTGGGCATCCAAAATAAGAAGGTGAATCTCAGGACGTATCTGCTTTCAATGGATTAAACAGTCCGCTCCAAAAGGAAATATTACTCCAAAAAAAGAGTACGGTTAAACGTGGAATTGCCCCCTTAGCATGTAAATATAGTTTACACAAAAAAGTAAATACTCTTTTCCATGAATTTGGACATGCTTTACATGGTTTGCTTTCAGACTGTACTTATGAATCGATTTCGGGAACTGATACACCAAGAGATTTTGTTGAATTCCCTTCCCAGGTAATGGAAAACTGGTCGATGCATCCTGATGTATTAAAGTTTTATGCAAAGCATTATGAAACCGGTGAAGTAATGGTTGATCTGGCGATCGTGCATTACCT
>JAAXQI010000046.1 GCA_012974315.1 Desulfobacterales bacterium
GCCCTAAAGGGTAAAAATACTCGACGGATGTGTACTACACAACTGTATCCACAGGCTTTATTGGGCCACGTTACTGGCAGCGGGACTTTTAAAGGTCTTCAGGAATTGAATATTTGACTGTTTTTTTTGTGAAGAAAAGAAATAACGCAGTTATGAACAGTATAATTATACAGGGAGTTCATCATAGATAAATGATGAATGGCAAAAAACAGATTGTCTAAAAAAGTCAACAAGGGCTCTACGCCTGGAAAGCATTCCCACCTGCTCCGGTATGAGGTCTGAAATATCTGTCCTCATGACAGCCATTTTATATTCCACATGTGGTGCAAAACGATTATCGAGATACCAGGCATACAGCAGGCCGAAAAGGAGCCCTGGCGGCGTGAATCCTTCGTTCCCATTCACCAGCCGGGTATAAAGATGTTTATTTGATTCAGACCTGATCATTCTGGACAGCTTTAAATATTGAGCAAGTTCCTGTTCTGACAGGAAGGTATTCCGTTCCTCCAGTACCTTTATTGTAAGCTTGTATATCTTCCCTGCGGGTTCGCCACCCTCTTTCACTGCAACCATTTCTTTAGAAGCTGCATAATTCCCCAATAAAGCCTGCCCCAGTGCTACCAGAAAAGCCTGTTCAAAACGACGTTCATCGTCAACTACATCCTGGCAGATCCTTATCGTTTTGTCTTCAGGATCATAGAAAGAATACACATTGTCCCATTCCTGGCTGCGTAACCATGCTTTTCTATCCATTATCCAAATGGTATTTATGTTTACCAGATGACTCAAAAGTATATCCTGGTGATACCAGAGAATCTCCAAGAGCCTTTTTCTAAAAGACTCAATTGACTCATTTTCAGAATCCCTCACAATACTGACCCCGGCAAACCATTCTTTTAATGCTGCATATCTTTCACAGGCATAGAGTTTATCCTTTTGAACCAGACTTCGCTCCATGGGAAAATAGCCAGGAACCCCTTCAGGGGATTCAGAAAAACTATCCATAAATTGCTGCTGCTGCAATGATGTCACTGCAAGCAAGGTACGAATTGACCGGGCCAGCATTGCAGGATCATGCTGGATCACATTGCGCTCCCTCAATGCTGCCAGTGAAAAAATTCCGGCCTCAATTGGTCTGAAACCCATCTTTGCCACATTTTCCCGGTCCAGAATAATTGGCATTTTATCTTCCATAGCATAGCTCTGCAGAATGGATCCTGAGATATCCTGCAGACCAAGAGTAAGGACATGGGTGAAAAGCCCCCTGACACCGCCGGGTATGTTGCGGTTATAGGCCTTTATCAGGTCAGAAACATAGAATCTTCTTTTGGGATCTTCGCGCACAACATCGGTCTCTCCCTTTTGCACCCATAAATTGGAGACCAGAATCTTTAGAGCCCACTCATTACCGCAAACCGCCTCTGCTATACCAGGCGCCTGAAAAATTGGGATTGTACTTGTATAAAGACTGCCTGGAGCCAGAATGATAATATCAGCTGTTTGGAGAGCGGCAATAACCTCGGGCACCACCTGGGGTTCCTCGACAAATCTGACAAAAAGACGATCAACAGGATATCCTCTCCGGGCATAGCCAGACTTGTTCTCACCTGTTATAAGAGCTCCGTTAGTGTACAATAGCTGCAATCCGGCAGGGGTCAATGAACTGGGCATTACAGCCTCTTCATCCAGTCCCATGACTCGGTTCAACTGTTTCAACCCATTATAATTTCTGGAATCAAAAGACAGGCAGGTCTGCTCTTTCTGGTGCAACTCTTCCGCTCCCGGCCATATGGCTGCAGCCAACAGAAGGTTTCCGAGGCAATGAGGCCTTAAAAGCAATTGAGACAAATCGGGATCAATAAAAAGTGATTCCAGAAGCCCGAACAGATATTGATACATCGGCTCTGGCAGACCGGCAGAATCAAGATCAAGTTCAGCCACAAGCTTTTCTATTGACTCGAGCTGCCTGTCAAACCGGTAATTAAACAGTTTATGCAACCCTTTTGCCACCTGCAGGCATTGTGCTTCATCCAGTCCATATGTAGCTCGAAGACCCTCTTTACGTATAGATGAGAGCAATACATGACGGATGTCACCCAAAGCGATAAAGGGAAGATCCTTTAGCAATTCCCCGGTTGAACCGCCGTCATCTGTCATACAGACAATGGCTTTTGTCTGAGGAAAAATCTCTTTCAGACCGCTGAAAGGATTCTCGGGCCAGCTTTCTTTTCTGCTGCCCCCCCCAATAATGTTTGAAAGTCCAGTGCCGCCCCCGAGGACCACGACCTTGGCATTTTGCACTTCGAACTGCGATAATGAGGCCGCCAGATCACCCAGCCCGGCAGCAATTTTATGGGGCATCTCTTCCGGAGGACCTTGCAGCTCTAAATGAATAAGCTTTTCTGCAAATTCCTGTTGCGGCAGGAGATCAAGCGGAGACTGGACAAGATTCTCCAGTAGAGTCAAACTGTCTTCAATACCCTTTGTGGAACTCATCAATGAAAAAACCTTTACAGACCTGTAGCAGTCATCTGATCCTGAACCGCAGCTACCGACTCATTCATTGCAGCCTTCTCCTCGCCTGTGAGTTTGAACTCTATAATCCGTTCAACACCTTTTTCACCGAGTACAACCGGCACACCAAGAAAACAGCCGGAGATACCAAATTCACCCTCAAGGTACGCTGCACAGGGCAACACTCTTTTGCTGTCTTTTAAAATAGCCTCAGCCATCTCAATTGCGGAAAGGCCCGGTGTATAAAAAGCGGATCCGGTTTTCAGGTGATTCACAATCTCCATGCCGCCCACCTGGGTCCGCTTAACAATTTCATTGATTTTTTCTTCCGATAACAGATCGGTGATTGGAATACCGGCTACATTGGCCAACCGGACCAATGGCATCATTTTATCCCCGTGGATTCCCATAACCATGGCATTGACATCCATCGGGGCCACACCAATGGCATCGGCGAGAAATGTTCTGTAACGGGCAGAATCAAGAACACCGGCCATGCCGATAACCCTGTTCCGCGGCAAACCGGAAACCTTAAATGCAGTGTATACCATGGCATCAATTGGGTTGGTTACAACTATGAGAACGCAGTCTGGAGAATATTTAACAGCCTCTTCAGCGCAGGTTTTCACAATAGAGACATTTATGGCCAGAAGATCATCCCGTGACATTCCAGGTTTTCTTGCCAACCCAGCAGTAATAATCACAATATCTGATCCGGCGGTATCAGCATAATCGTTGCTTCCCTTCACCCCAAAGGCGAAATTTTCAACTGGACCTGACTGCCAGAGATCAAGGGCTTTACCCTGGGGAACCCCTTCAACCACATCCAACAAAACCACGTCACCAAGACCACGAACAACTGCCCAATGGGCTGCTGTTGCGCCAACATTCCCTGCACCAATAATTGTTATTTTCTTTCTCATCGTCTGAACCTTTTTTCTTAGAATTTATTTAAATAGTATCAACCCTGCAGACTGCGCAGAATTTCCTCAACTCGTTTCAGGTCTTTGAGTGTATCAACTTCCACCGAATCATGTTCAGTCAGAACGACTTTGATTCTATAACCAAATTCCAGGGCCCGCAACTGTTCGAGTTTCTCAAACCGCTCCCACTCCCCTTCCGGCAAACTAACAAAAGTCAGGAGAAAACCCTTGCGATATCCATAAAAACCCAGATGCTTGTAATAGGTCGGTTCCATAACTTCGTTGGGATCTCTCTGGAATGGGATGGGAGACCTGGAAAAATACAGAGCATTATTATTTCGATCAAAAACTGTCTTCACATGATTCGGATCGGTGATTTCCTCCTTGCGGACAATCTTATAGATCAGGGTCGACATCGGCAAGGTGGGATCCTCGAGTAGTGGCCGGGCAACCTGCTCAATTACCTCAGCAGGAAACAACGGTTGATCACCCTGGATATTGACCACGACATCATGTTCCGAAATATCAAGTTTTGTAGCAGCTTCTGCAAGCCTGTCAGTTCCGGAGGCATGATCAGATCGTGTCATGACCACCTCCCCTCCAAAAGACCTGACACAGTCAGCAATGCGCTCATCATCGGTAGCAACAACAGCCCTGGAAAGCAATGGCACTGAGAGTGCGCGTTCATAAACGTGCTGTATCATTGGTTTTCCCAGTATAGGGGCAATGGGTTTTCCCTCAAACCGATTCGAATGATAACGGGCAGGGATAATTGCCACTACCTTGGGCTGAGCAATATCATGATGATCCATGGTTTCCTTAATAATTGTTTGCGGGTATTATAGGAAAAATTATACTTGAAATATGATGCCTTTTTAACAAAAATCTAACCTACTTGATACCTTTATATACAATAACATTGTGATTCATGGCAACAACACATTAGCCATTGCAGTCCAAGCGGCTACAGCTGATCAGTATGACAGAGCGAATGCTTTAGCAGCAAATCTGGGTATCCCTCTGTTACAGAAGGATACAAAGGAATTTCAGTACCTGCTGATATGCTCTGCTGACAGCATTGCCCTTAAACAAACAGATAAAAACGGACCTGGCCCTATCATGGTAAACTTTACGGGCCCCACCATGGAATACCGCCTGAAACATGGAGGTGGCCGCAGTCAGGCCCTGGCCCGCGCCATCGGTTTAAAAAAAGGTAGACAGCCCTCTGTAATTGATGCGACCGCAGGACTTGGACGGGACGGTTTTATTATGGCCCATCTCGGCTGTCACGTGCATATGCTCGAACGCTCTCCAATACTGGCTGCCATGCTTGAAGATGGTTTACAGAGGGCAAAGCAGGCAGCAGCACAAACGGCTGAAATTGCCGGAAGAATACAACTCACCCATGCTGACAGCAATGAATTCCTGCAAAAACTAAAACTGCAGGATTGGCCCGATGTTATCTACCTTGACCCCATGTTTCCGGAACGCACAAAGAGCAGTCTGGTTAAAAAGGAAATGAGGATACTGCGTGGGCTGGCTGGCGATGACCAGGATGCAGGAAAGCTCCTGGATATTGCACTTCATTGCGCCCGCAACCGGGTTGTAGTCAAGAGACCACGCCTGGCACCAACTCTTGACGACACAGTACCATCCCATGCTATAACAGGAAAAACAAGCCGGTTTGATGTCTACCTTGTCTAAATAAATCCAGCGACGCCAGACAGACTCATGGTAAAGAAACAGAGGACAACAATATTGACTTTCAAAATTTAAGATACTATTCAAGATTGTTAAGCGGCAGAGGCGTTAAAACAACTACAAATAATAGCACGAAGTATGTAACAATATGTTGCAAACTCAGCCGTATTGGAACTGTCTCTTATACACATCT
>JAAXQI010000186.1 GCA_012974315.1 Desulfobacterales bacterium
CTTTCTTGTGTGGTATCGATTGTATTTGTCATGACTGGCCTCCTTGTTGGTTTATTTTTTATCTATTATTTATTTTCTGAAGTTAATTATTCTCTTTCATTCGTTCTTTGACATGTTTCTTTGCAGGAATGATGCCATACTTTATTTTTCCTGTGAATATATTTCAGATTTGATCATTTTTATATTTTTTATTTACCATTTATGGATCTTAATTTACGTTATCATATTGTTTTTATTGGGATTTGTTTCTTTTTGCCAATGAGTGTTTTTTTGTGTGAAAAAATCAGGATTCTGGAATGAGCAATATGCACAGAGTGTTGCATTTTGTGTCGCATGCTACGGTATTGTTGCGCAAATGCGTTGCATGCGACATGTTTGTTCTTTGTTCCAGACAGAACTTTCTGGTCTTAATACTGCAAAATATATTCGCTGATATCTATGATGTCAGCAATTCTTGCAGAACCATTAGTCTTATATCTAAGGATAGTAGAAACTGCTGTGTGATTGATTTAATGAGGGGATTTTAGCCCGGATAATTCGGATTATGCAACAATTGTTGTAATCGTGAAAAAGCACGATTACGACACGTATACCACCTGTAATATATTGATATTATCGGGGCGCTTTTTCTGTTGTTAGACTTTTCGAAGTCGGAGTTTATGCCCTACCTTTAAGGGTGCTTATCTGCGAATCTATGCAACAATTGGTAATTCTATAATTATTGAGGTGTGGTCATTGAGGATGCTTTCAATTTCGAGAGTACCGTTATTGTCTTCAACTATACTCCGGCATATGGACAATCCGAGCCCGGTCCCAATTCCATCGGGTTTGGTTGAAAAGAAAGGTTCTAAAGCTTTGCTTATAATGTCTGGGGGTATACCCACGCCAAAATCGGTACAAACCACTTGCAAATGCTGATGTCCATTACGTGCTGTTATCTTACCCTTTATCTCAATACATTTCTGTGGGTCCTTGCCTGAATAACGTTGGTTTAAGGCATATCTTGCATTGCTTAAGATGTTGAGGAATATATGTTGCATCTCCTGTACATTAATTTGGACAGAGGGGACAATATCCGGGAAACTCACTGTAACTTTTATTGCGTCATGCCGGAATTGATGTTGGGTCAGTGCCAATGAGTCTTCAACGATTTTGTTAATCTTCACTGCTTCTTTTGTCTGGGGGTGATTCGCATTGAAGAAAAGCAACTGCTGTACTATCTGTGAAATTCTTTCACCTTCTTTAATTACATTAGCCAACAATTCAATAGACTGGTTGTTGTTTCCCGTAACTTCTTCAATCTCTTCACTGAGTATCTGGGTATAGTTTATAAGGCCATTGGTGAGGTTATTGATTTCATTTGCCACGCCGACAGAGAGTTCACCCATTGCGGCAAGTTTGGATGCCTTTATGGTTTCAGTTCGATGTGCTTTTTGTTCAGAAATATCTCTGGCAATAAGCAGGACAGTGTCTTCTTCCGCCTGATTTTTTAGATGGGAAAGATTAACCATGTATTCTGTTCCTGAGCTGCTGAGTTCAAGAGATATATTTTCACTGCCAGCGCTAATGTCATCCAGGAAATGTTTTGAGGTCGGTGGGGTACTGGGGAAAACGTTATAAATATTTGCTCCAGTGATTTTACCAGAACCCTGGCCAAGTTTATTCTCAGCAGACGGATTTGCCTCAACAATGGTACCGTCAGTTTTAACTACCAGAATAAGGTCGGGAGTATCCTCGAACACTTTTTTTCTGGCTGCCTGCAGACATGCCAACGTCTTGTTTGACTCTTTTGCCGCAAGGGCAAATATTGCAAAAACAATTTCACGCCCCATGCCTTTTAGAAGTTCAATTTCCTCTTCTGCAAAACCGAGGGAGGATATGGAATAGATGTTAATTACTCCAAAAATCTGCTGATCATATATAAGGGGCAGGGCTATACAGTCAGGCTTGTTGGTGGCAAAGGGGGTATTCTTGAATGGCCCTTTGGGTAATCCGGACAGGATGTCCCGCAGTATTACCGGTGATTTTTGTTCTAATGCCTTATGGGCACCGTCATATTTCGTGCCATTTTCTTCAGCTGCTGTGAGTAAGGCTGTCATGCATTCATCACGTTCCTGGCGGCTCATGGTTGTTGAACCATCAGCAATGACAGGGACTATCTGGTTGTTTTCACCTGGGATGCCGATCCAAACCAGAGCATAATCGGAATTGGTCAGTACGCCCCGACATGTTTCAACAAAAACTGCATCCCGCGTCTGGGCCTGGCATACCGCCTCGCTGACGTTATGAACCATTTCCCCAACCCGGTTATAGTGGTCAAATTCATTGGATGTCTTTTTTTGTTTTGATAAAAGATTCTGGAAGGACCCTGCCAGTTCTGCCACCTCACCATTTTTTTTTCGTAAGGATATGACAGAACGTTTTCCTGAGGATACTTCTTTGGCCTGCTTTGCAAGATCGATAAGCGGCATGGCAATTTGGCCGTGCCAGAAGAGAAGGATATAAATTACGATAAAGAGGATTATGGCCAGGAGGCCTATGACGAAATTTTGGAACCCTACAAGCTTTCTTTTTACATGTTCGACAATAACCCTGTCAAATAGCATCAACCTCTCACCTAAAATCCTGATTTCCTGGTTTAATTGGCGGATTTTTGCCTGGGGCTGGTCCTCGGAGCCTATGCTCCTGAGCAGAAGAATGATGCCAGCAAAGTCTACCTGGCCCGCAAATGAGATCCTATATTCGTTAGGGATGATCGGCTGTTGAAGAATCTTTGATATATTGATATTTAAGTTTTCTATTTCACTGGTAATGCTATTGAGCTGCTGCTGGCGGTTTTCCAGGAGCGATTCGGTTATATGTTCACGAATGGTGGCAAATTGAAAAATGATTTTTTCATTCTGTTCAATGATAGCAGTATATTCTTTATGAGATTTGTATTGACGCGAGCCAAGCAGTAAGAGAAAACCGAGGATGAGCGCTATAAAGACTGCTGCTGTATAGCTGGTTGTTTTCAGTGAAAGGATCATGTTAAACACCCTCGGTTAGTAACCATATGCAGCAGGGACGCAGGAAAGTTCCGGCTTGCGCCCCCGCTGCAGAAGGAAAAGATCTTTTTTTAGCTTGCAGCCTCTTCATCCTTTTTCCAGGTATAAAGAATCGGTAAGCGATACAGGACAAAGCGGTAGGTAACAATATAGAGCGAGTAGACGGTGATGCAGATCATCACTTCACGCCAGTGTGGTATTTCCTGGTACATCTTCCAGTTAAAGGTGAACAGGGCTGTGTTAAGACGGTTTAGTGCTATGCCAAGAACGGCGATAAAGGCCGCAAACCGTGCAAGACCTGGCAGATTGTTCCGGATGGAAACTGTGAAGAGTATCATGGGCAGAATGACACCGGCACCCATTTCAAGCAAATACCATTGCCCCCAGCCGCTGGCCAGGTAACCCCAGTCGCCGTCATGAGCGATGGCAATTATCTTAATGACCACGTAAGTGATTAATGCCAGGGTAGCGCCTTTTGCCAGCCCTAAAGTAAGCTTATCAAGGTTATCCAGAAAGTTTCTGTCGCAGCGCCATGCCATGGTTTTTTTGCAGATTGTGCTTACTACGATGAGCATGCTCAGGCCGGCAAAGACTGACGAAACGAAAAAATGGAACCATTGAAATGGTGCAGAGTACCATAATGGATGGACCTTGCCGGGTGCGTAGGTGAATAAAGCACCCAGGGCACCCTGATGCAGGGTAGAGAGAATGATGCCGGCGATTGTAAGACCAAGGACCATGCTCTTGATGAAAGTTTTCAGTTTAGGCATGCCCATCATTTCGGCAAAGGCAGGTACAAGTTCGGCGACCTGTACTGAAAGATAGGTTGCAACATGCCAGGCAACCAGGAACAGAACTGCTGCCGGTCCCAGGGAAACGAACATTGGATAAATTAAGCGCCATGGCTGCCCCAGATCGACCTGTAGAAAAACAACTGCAAACAGGTAACCCAGCAGACCGTTTAACAAAGCCAATCGTTCAATGGGCTTGAAGTCATCCCGGCCGAATACTTCGACCGTTGTACCCAGCATAAAGCCGGAAGCGGAAAGTGGGACCATGACAAAAAGTCCAAAGCCAAGAAAAAGTCCCCATGGATAATCATAAGAACTGTGGGTTACATATCCCAGACCGAAAACAAATCTGGTTATAGTTACATAGCCACCGAAGGTGAATATGACAGCAAAGAGCCAGTTGAGTGGGTTGCGAAATGCCTGCGCGAGATATTCACTCAAGCTCAGTCCCAATAAAAGTTTATCTTTAACAGACCATTTAACAGATCTGTCTTCGTTATAATGCTTTGCCAGGGGAATTTTCCCATTTGCAATAAGTGTTTTCATTACTTGTCCCTCCCTTTATATCTCAGATTTTTCTTCTTTTTTTTGTTTGTCCTTGCGAGTTGCCAACAGGTGAAAGCCTGCGAACAGGGCAGGCCAGATGGTAAGTACCATGGGGACAACGGTAAGGAATTCCTTGACATAGGAGAGAATTGGCTGGGTGCCAAGATGAGTATCAAACCCTACCTCTTCAAACGGGGCGCTTGAAAGATACATCCAGGACGTGCCGCCAACTTCATTTTCGCCGTAAATATGATCCTCATAGAGATCCGAATGATTAGCTATTCTTTTGTTACCTATCTTGATCAGGTCTTTACGTTTACCAAAAGTAAGAACCTCTCGCGGACATGCTTCAACGCAGGCCGGGGGGCGACCGAATTTAAGCCTGGTGTCGTAGCAGAAAATACATTTTTTGATAACCGGGTTTAAAACACTTGAGTAGCTGTAGGCGGGGATATAAAATGGACAGGCCACCATGCATGTCCGGCACCCCACGCAGACTGTGGGGTCATAAATCACCGCACCTTCAGGTGTTTTGGTATAGGCATTGACAAAGCATGAGGTCAGGCATGCAGGTTCATTGCAGTGATTGCATTGAATTTTCCGGAAAAGCGGATGGTCCTGGCCCGTAATTTCATATTGGTTGACAACGGTGTAGGCCCCTTCGCTGGTTCTGCGCTTATGATCCAGTACTGACAAGTCGTCAAAAGGTTTCGCAGGAGCCGGGAGCCCTTGCTCTTTGTTGCATGCAGCTTCACAGCTCCGGCAACCTACACAGCGTGTCAGGTCGACCAGTACACCCATGGCATCCGGGTACCCACCGAATGAAGCGGAAGCATTTGCATTTTTGCTTTTGCTGACTACCGAGGCAGCAACTCCTCCGAGTAGGCTGCCTTTCAGAAATTTTCTGCGGTTCATTGCTTTCATTATCTTGCATATTAAGAGAAGAAATAAAAGTAAGTAAAATGAAAGCACTTTTTATTGGCGGGCGCGGTGATACAGAGTTTTGTCAGCATCAATTTTGTTGAGATATTCAGCTTCAAACCGGTCGCTGGAATGGCATTCCTGGCAGGCAATTTCATCGGTTGCACTGCTCTCTGCATGGCAACGAATGCAGTTTTCATCTTCTATTTGTGTGCCAAGGGTATGGTGATGGCAGACTGCACAGGTGCTGTCAGTAACTTCTTCGTGCATTGCATGGTTAAAGTTGACTGGTTCATAAAGCTGAGACAATGAGTCAATTTCGACCTCATCAGGCCCATCACCAGCTAAAGCAATGGTGCCATACGATGAGAAGCACAACAGCATTGCTACGACTGTCCTCAGCAGATATTTTGGAATTTGCTCCATTTTTTCGTTACCCCCTTTTGGTAAATTTTTTGTAACTTGTTGAATTTGTAGATAATTTTTTGTATTAAAGCTTGAATTTTAGGTAAAAAAATACCTGGCAGGTTAACTGCAACACAACCAGGTATAGAATCAGATAATTATCACGTTTTAGCTGTTACACCACCCGTGGATTTATTGAGATAGTTATAGAAAGCCGGAAAGGCACCAAGAAACAATACTGCAATGATATATTCAACACCCTTGATATGAGTATAAAAGTCGGACATGGTATGGAATTCCTGCATCAGACCTACCGCAATCAAATACTGTCTCAGCAGTTCGGATACTTGCCAGTTAACCTGTGCTAAACCACTGAGAAAGGCTGCGGCAGTCCAGATACTGATGATTGTGCCGCAAAAAATTGAAGCATGCCATGCTATTCTCTTGCCGTTTATTTTATCCTTGCTCATATCAATCACCAGTTGTTGCGCTTCAAAAGCCCTTTTACATTCCCGTGAAGGCAGTTGTCAGGCTGCGTCCGATTTCATGAAAACCGTCGGTACTTGCCAATCCGCCTATCAAACATGCAACTCCCCAAACGCCAACGAAAGCGGCCATTATCATGATAACTCCAAGGCCTAATTTGGAATTTCCCAATTCAAGTTCAGCAACTTCAGAAATATCAGTGTCAAACGTTGCTACTCTTTCTCTGGTGATTTCCATTGATTTGTACATTGTGTGCCTCCTAAGGTCTTTTTCTGTGTGAAATTTTGCTAAATTCCAGCTCATTTTGCCCTTTAATCGTATTCTATGCATAATCCATGCCAAAATAACAACATGATAAAAAACAAATAACTTTTTATGTTTGGATCAAACAATGGAGCCATAAAAAACAGAAGCGATAATATGATATTTGGTCGTAATAACATCAAATTAAGTACTTGTTGTAAAATAATCTGTTGCTATATTTTGAAAAAAGAAACCCATGGGGAGGTTGAGCACACGAGGAAGAGCCTTTTTTTTATTGAGAATACTTATCAGGAG
>JAAXQI010000146.1 GCA_012974315.1 Desulfobacterales bacterium
ATAAAATCAATCCCCACAGGAGAACTTATTTTTAAGCCCTACACAATAGAAGAAACTCAGGGTATTAAAATCGGTATCTTCGGTCTCACAAGTGATCATCCAAACCCGGTAGTCCTTAAAAACAAGGATATTTTGATTGATGACCCTGTTCTGGAAGCTTCTAAAACCGTAGCCCGGCTTAAAACAGAAAATTGTGATATTATTATTCTCCTTTCCCAGCTCAATGATACGGAAAACATTAATGTAGCCAAACAGGTTCAAGGAATACACTTTATTTTTGGAAGTTCTTCAAAAACAGCTCAGGAAAAAACAGTTCACCGTATCGGTTCTTTCCATGATACTTACCGGGTTAGTGGTCTGTATTGTATTTGGCGCTTATGCCTTTAATCGATTAGAGCCCAAAATTCAGGACGAAGGCAATCTTCGGATAACCCCAATGGATATCCAGAGTAAAGTGGTTAATAATCTTGAGTCGGGTGATCTTTTTGTGATAACCGGCCGGGTGACAAACGAATATAACAAGCCTCGCAGCTTTATCAGCGTCACGGGGAAGCTCTTTACAAAAAACAATTTTTTGAAGCGATCCGGGAAAATAGGACGACAAAAGAGATGAAGCGCGCGCCTTTCGTTCTGATAATATTGTTGCTCGTCACACCGCGCCTGTGGGCCGGGGAGATCAAACCGGTTCAGCCGGGGCCGAAGGACAGATGCCCGGTCTGCGGCATGTTTGTGGCCAAATATCCAAACTGGGTGACCCAAATACATTACGAGGATTCAGGAAAGATCAGATTTTTTGACGGTGTCAAGGATATGATGGTCCTCTATTTTGATCCTGAACGATATATGGCCCCACCCAGAGAGGCTATCAAGAATATAAATGTTAAAGACTATTATTCACTCAGTTGGATTTCGGCACAGGATGCCTTTTACGTCGTCGGCAGTGATGTTTACGGTCCCATGGGTCATGAACTTATTCCATTTGAATCTAAAGATGCAGCAGAGTCTTTCTCGAAAGACCATCACGGTAAAGAAATTCTTACTTTCGGTGAGATTACACCCGGACTTATTGATTCGCTGCGCCTGGGCCAGAGAATGCGATAATGCCCAATGGGAAATATTGTGTCATTCAAATTCCGCCCCTATCCTCTAACAATGAAACTCCCCGCAGCAAGCAGCGGGGTATTTACCCTAAGAGAGAATAAATTATGCGCCCTTCACACATTCTACTCATCATCATCCTGGTTTTATTCTTTGTTGATGGTTCTCTCTTCATCCATTCACAACGATTGAAAGAGGAACTTCGGTCTGATGAAGAAATACAAAAGATTGCAGTTGCTGGACTGGGGCTCACAGATCTCTGTGTTGCCACCGAAGCACGCTACACAAGACATCCGGCAGTGAGTGACCCCATGGCTCCGTTTATGGACCATCCCGGGGCACTTGAACACTTTCCAACCGGTTCTTTTTGGGCCGTAACACCAAACAGGTACATTCGGTAAATTATATGGCCATAATACCAAAAGGTTTGGAAAAGCAGTTTAATATTCTCGATTTTTCCCTCACGTCCATTTGGAGAAGAAAGCTGAAAAATCTGGGTATAATGCTGGTATTCGCATTGGTGATCTTTTTGCTGGGCTCATTTCAAATGTTGACTGGTGCACTATCAAATTCAGCTGAAGCGGTTCTGGAAAACACCCCCGAAATAACAATACAGAAAATGTCTGCCGGAAGACAGGAAGCCATTCCTCTGGCCTATAAAGATAAATTACGCTCCATTTATGGCATCAGGGCAATCATTCCACGGGTATGGGGATACTATTTTGATGAGTCAAGCCTTGCCAATTTTACCATTCTGGCACTGGAATCTGACTCAATGCCCTCCGGCAACAAGCTCAACCTCACTCTCTCCTATGGACATTTCCCCAAAATTACTGAATCAGGCACTGCGGTAATTGGCCGGTCAGTGCATGATATTCTAGGTCTTGGCAAACGGCGCATCTTTTCCTTATTCAAGCCGGATCTTTCCTTAAAATCTTTCGAAACGGTCGGCCTTTTCAGCGAACAGACAGATCTCTTGACCAATGATTTAATAGTCATGAATCTTGCTGATGCCCGGGATCTCTTTGCCATACCGGAATCAATGGCTACGGATCTCTGTATCTATGTTGCCAATCCTGACGAAATTGAGACCATTGCCAAAAAAATAGCGGGACTTCTCCCTGATACCAGAGTCCTTACCAAATCGCAGATCCAGAAGACGTATCAGGTTGTTTTCAGTTGGCGCAGCGGTTTTGCATCAATTTGTCTTTTGACAGCCCTGGTCGCCTTTGCAATTCTTGCCTGGGATAAAGCCTCAGGATTGTCCCCTGAAGAAAGAAGAGAGATAGGCATACTCAAGATACTTGGCTGGGAAACTACAGATATACTGGCAGTGCGCTTCTGGGAAAGCACGCTGATATCAGCCCTTGCCTTTATCATTGGCTGCACTGCAGCGTATATTCATGTGGCCTTTTTTGATGCATCACTCTTGAAACCCGTCATGGTGGGCTGGTCGGTCATCCATCCACCATTTAAGTTACTGCCATCGGTTACAGTGGCAGACCTTATGCTTATTTTTTCTTTTTCCGTGATGCCCTATCTTGCAGCCACAGTAATCCCTGCCTGGCGCTGCTCCACGGTCCCGCCTGATTCGGCGATCAGGTAGAAAATGAGGGTTCAAGGGGTCAAGGGTTCGAGGGGTCGAGGGAAAAAGTGCCTAAAGTGCCTAAAATTGTAAGTACCCCGCAAGGGGGCATAAATGACTAAAGTTGAAAAACTCAAGAAACCAACTTGAGGTTTAGTTATTACGTCTTTTAACTTTAGCTCACTTTAGTCACTTATAACTTAAAACTAAACGCTGATTGCTGAAAAATTATCTTAATGTTACATACTATCCGCACTTTTTAAATGACTCATTCAAACAAACAAAATCACACACAACAAATCCTCCATTTTCTCCAAAAGGGAGGATTTGCTGAAGATACTGATAAAGTTCGTATCGCCCCACTTTCTGGTGACGGCTCGAGCCGTTTTTTCTTTAAAATCAAAACAGAATCCATATCGTACTGCGGGGTTTTGCCGGATAAAGAAAATACTCAAAAAGGCATGGCCGAAGCCCATGCTGCCTTCAAAATCGGCAATCATTTAAAAAAAAGAGGACTACCGGTTCCTGTAATCCATGGGTTCGACCCGGTTTCCGGCTTTATTTTATTCGAGGATCTTGGCGAGACACTTTTGCACGATCTTTTGCAGGAAAAAAAGAAGGATTCAGGGGAGCAATTGGGCCAGGAGGTAGTGGAGCTCTATAAAGAAATCATTGAGATGCTGCTCTTCATGCAAATTTCCGGCAGTGTCCGCTTTGACAGGAAGTGGTGCTGGGATACCCAACGTTACGACAAAAAACTCATGCTGGAAAGAGAATCCAGTTATTTCATGCAATCATTTTGCCGGGACCTGCTTGGTATTAAAAGTTTCCCCAATGGATTAACCGATGAGTTCAAACTGCTGGCTGGCCGTGCATCCAGACAACCGGCTGTCTACTTCCTGCACAGGGACTTTCAATCAAGAAACCTCATGGTCTCTGATGGCAAAATAAGAATTATAGACTTCCAGGGCGGCCGACTCGGTCCCCTTGGATACGATCTTGCATCACTGCTTATTGACCCTTACGCAGAACTTCCTGAGCAATTGCAGCACGAACTGCTTGAACATTATTTAGAGCATCTTTGCACATACGGTCTTGACGAGCTGGCATTTAAAAAAGGGTATCCCGACCTTGCCCTGCAACGAAATCTCCAGGTATTGGGGGCTTATGCCTTTCTTGGATTCCAAAAACAAAAAAGTTTTTTCAGGCAATATATCCTGCCGGCAACATTTTCTTTACATCAGCGACTTGCGCAGCCGGAGGCAAAGGACTACCCTCATTTACGACAGTTGACCCATACGATCATAGACCTGCTTAATCAAAAGAATGATTTTTTTTTTACAACTACTGATTAAAATACAGGCATAAAATCGGTTCCAAACAATTCACCTCAAAAACAAAAAAATAGAAGTGTTAACTATGTCAAATTTTATGCCAGCTAAAATAGTAGCCCTTATTGGTCGACCAAACGTGGGAAAATCAACCCTGTTCAACCGGATTACAAAATCCCGCAAGGCCATTGTCGACCCCACTTCCGGTGTCACACGTGACAGGCAATATGAGCGGGTGGAATGGGAGGAGAAATCCTTTATTCTAATTGATACCGGGGGCATTGAAGCGAAGGGCAAGCGAGCAGATGATAGGGATATCATGGTTGGCAATATCAGGGAACAGACATTACAGGCGGTAGAGGAAGCGGATGTAATCCTCTTTCTCATGGATGGAAAAGAAGGGATCACCCCTACTGATTTTGAAGTCACGGACCTCCTCCGCAGAACAGACAAACCGGTTTATTTTGTAGCCAATAAAATTGACGGACCAGAGCTTGAGGCAAGCCGTTTACCTTCTTTCTATGAGCTGGGAGTTGAAGAAGTCTGGCCGGTATCCGCAGAGCATGGATACGGCGTGCGTTCTCTGCTGGATAACCTTGCTGCTTCTCTGCCAGAGTCAGATGAAAGCTCTTTACATCCTGATGATACAGTCCGCATTGCCTTTTTCGGCAGACCGAACGTGGGAAAATCTTCACTCATTAACCGACTGCTTGGCCAAGAGCGCATGGTTGTTTCAGATATCCCGGGTACTACCAGAGATTCCATTGATACCCTGCTAACTAAAAACAATAAAAACTATCTGCTTATTGATACAGCAGGAATAAGACGGAAAGGTAAAACAACGGAAAAACTGGAAAAATTCAGCATCATAAAAGCCCTTGCTGCCCTGGAACGCTGCGATCTCACCTTGATACTTATCGATGCCGAAGAAGGCATTACAGAACAGGATACCAAGGTCATCGGCTATACCCAGGAGCGGGGACGGGCTTGTCTTCTGGTTATAAATAAGTGGGATCTTGTCAAGGGCGGGGCCAAGGAGCAGAAAAAAATACTGGCTGATTTAGAGATGGCTACACCGTTTGTAGGTTTTGCTCCGGTTTTAACTGTATCTGCCCTGACCGGAAAAGGGGTGAATAAATTATTACCTGTAATCGAATCAGTTTACGAACAATTCTGCATGAAATTTTCTACCAATCCACTAAACCACCTACTCCAGGATGCTTGTGCTTCCCATCCCCCTGCTCTACACAGGGGTAGACGCATCAAACTCCTTTACACAACTCAAATAGCAACTCGACCTCCAACCTTTGCTATTGTCTGCAACTATCCCAAGGCAATCCACTTCTCCTATCACAGATATCTGGTTAATACCTTCAGGAAGGTGTTAAAGCTTGATAAAACTCCCATCAGGATTTTCTTCCGGGAACGCAAACGAAACAAGATCAATTTTTAACTGCCAATCTTCCAGATAAGTTAATTGCTGGCTCCTCCTGACTCTACCTGTTTCATAAAGTCCAACCAGATCGGAGCAGCAACCTTCCCTCCTGAAGCTCCTTTGCCCAGTGATGTCTTCTTGTCATGTCCAACCCAGACCCCTGTAACAAAATCCTTGGTATATCCGATAAACCATGCATCCATATAACTATCTGTGGTGCCGGTTTTGCCACCAGCTGCAACTTTAAGCCCCTGGGCTTCTTTGCCCGTTCCCTTATTTATAACACCCTGCAGCATCTGATCCATCTGTTTTGCGGTGCGCTCAGACATGACACGAACCTTTTGCGATAGATTTTCTTCCAGGACATTCCCATGCCTATCAATTATTCGCTCAATCAGTATAGGCGGGGTATAGCTTCCATTATTGGCAAATGGGGTATATGCCCCGGTCATCTCCAGAAGAGACACTTCGGATGATCCCAGGGCCAGAGTAAGATCCGGTTCTATCTTTGAACGAATGCCAAGATTTCTGGCCATTTTGACTACCCTCTCTATTCCGACCTTCTGCAGCAGTTTTATGGCCACAATATTCCGTGAATGAATAAGGCCCGTGCTCAATGAAGTCGGGCCATAATAAATATTTTCGAAATTCCTGGGCTGCCAGGTTTTCCCCCGCCCCGTTCCTGCAAGATTTAAAGGTTCATCAACAAGAATTGATTCAGGGGTAAATCCTTTTTCCAGGGCTGCAGCATAGACAACAGGCTTAAAAGCTGACCCAGGCTGTCTCCGGGCCTGAATTGCCCGGTCAAACTGGCTTGCAGCAAAATCAGCTCCCCCAACTAAAGCACGAACCTTGCCGGACCCCGACTCCATAACCAGCATTGCGGCTTGAGGATTTCCCCCCTTTTCGTTCTTTCCGGAGAAAGCTGCAAGGCCTCTCTGTATAGAGGCTTCCGCTTTTTGCTGCAGAGTTTGGTCCATACTGGTATAAATTGTAAGCCCACCACCGGTTAACAATTCCTGTCCATATTTTCCATTTACATAGTTTGTTACATACTGGACATAATACTCCCCTCCAGGAGCATCATCGTATTTTCTGTTAAGTGACACAGGCTCTTCATATGCCTTACGGGCTTCGTCAACCGTTATATATCCTTCTTCTGCCATCCTGTTCAAAACATACGCCTGACGGTTCCTGGCCAACTCCATATTTTTGAATGGTGTATAACGACTTGGTGCCTGGGGCAGGCCTGCCAGGAGGGCCATCTGCCCAAGTGTGAGATTTCTGACCTTCCTGTCAAAGTAGGTTCTTGCAGCAGCTTCCACCCCAAAAGCTCTCTCGCCCAGATAAATCTGGTTCAGGTAAATATAGAGGATATCATCCTTGCTCATCACCGTGTCAATCCTGTAGGCAAGAATTGCCTCCTTGACCTTACGGGAATAGACTTTTTTCCGTGAAAGAAGCAGAGACCGTGTTACCTGCTGTGTAATGGTGCTTCCTCCATGGGATTTTGCCCCTGCCCGGATATTATGAAATAGAGCCCGAAAAATTGACCAGACATCCACCCCTGGGTGCTGGTAGAAACGGGAGTCTTCCGCTGCCACAAAAGCTTTTGGCAATAATTCAGGCATCATATCAAGGGATACAACTCGACGGTTTTCTTCATATATTCGCTTAATAACTCTATGGTCCCTGTCAAGCACCAGGGATGTCATTTTGGGCTGATAATCTTTTACGGATTTCAAATTGGGGATATCAAGCAGAATAAAAAGGTATAGGGTCAGACCTATAAAAATTGTGAGCAACAGACTGATCCCCAGAAGAAAAAGAGTACACTCGACATGACTCCATGGCTTACGCCTTTTGGTCTGAGTTGTGGTTTTTTTCCTGACTGCTGGAGATTTTCTCTTATCAACAGGAATTTTCGTGCTTTTATTACGTATTGGTGTTTCCTTACCCATTCCCTGACACACTTGTATGAAGAAAATTTGTAGTATAAATTAATAGCCGGATATTTATTTACATCATGCAGTCCAAGAACACAAATAACAATAGCTTCCCCCATTACGGAGACAACCTTGTCCAGGATTAAGATTCTTTCAGAACATCTAGCCAATCAAATTGCTGCAGGTGAAGTCATTGAGCGGCCGGCTTCAGTCGTCAAAGAGCTTCTTGAGAACTCGATTGATGCAGGTGCCAGCCAGATACAAATAGAAATTGAAGGCAGCGGCACCAGACTGATTAAAGTAATTGATGACGGTATGGGCATGGATAGCGACGATGCACTGCTCTGTCTGGAGCGGCATGCTACAAGCAAGTTGGGAGGAAGTACAAACGACAGTAACAGGTTGAGTGCCATCCGGAGCTTAGGATTCAGAGGTGAAGCGATACCGAGTATTGGTTCTGTTTCAAAAATAACTATCACTTCACGAACTGAAAATGACCCATTGGGTACCCGCCTGGAAGTACGCTATGGAAAAGTTTTAAAGATTCATGAAATCGGTTGCAACAAAGGCACTATTGTTGAAGTCAAGGATCTCTTCGGTAACTTGCCGGTGCGAAAAAAATTCCTCAAAAGCTCCAGAACTGAACTCCATCATATAGAAGAGATAATCAAAAATTACTGTCTGGCTAATAACCGGCTTGGCATTACATATACTGTCAACAGTAATATAATCTGGGATATTCCAGCCGCAACTGACACCCTGGAAGACAGGGTAAAAATGTTTTACGCCAAAAACAGTTCTGAGCCTTTGATCCCGATCCAGAATCTCTCCCGGTCATCCAAGCTAGATAATGATATTACCGTAGAGGGTTTTTTGCTTTCCCCTGAACAATCATTTGCCACCTCGACCAAGCTCAGACTGTTTGTCAATGGCAGGGCCGTTAAGGACAGAATGATGGCACATGCTGTAACAGAAGGGCTCTCAGGCTATCTCATGAAAGGCCGCTCAGCTGCCGGCGTTCTTTTTGTCACCCTCCCACATGAAGAAGTAGATGTAAATGTTCATCCCACAAAACAGGAAATCAGGTTTCAACAACCAAATAATATCCATCAACGAATTGTCAGTGGTGTTCGGTCTGCAATGGAAAGTTTCCAAAAGCAATCTAAGCATTCAATTTTTGGCAGTGATACAAATTGGAACGACAGAAAAGCAGAACAGGTTAGTCACCCAAATAAAGAAACCGATTCTGCAAATAGCCATACGCTCTGGGACCGTTCCCCTGATAGTGTAAAAACAGAACCCACAGAATCTGTCGTTTACCCGCCTTTTGATAAAGACAAAGACTTCTCTCCTGCCCGGTATAATGAACCCACTGCAACTGCTGAACCCACTGCTCCGTTTCAGCAAACTGAAATGCCTGCAGACTTTGTGCCTGAGTCACTCAAACCCATTGGACAGTTCATGGACCTCTATCTTCTCTGTGAAGCACGGAGAGGTGAAGAAAATTTCCTGGTGGTGATTGATCAGCATGCGGTTCACGAACGGATCCTTTTTGAAAAACTCAAAAAACAGTTTAATTCCAAGCAGATGGAAAGCCAGAATCTCTTGTTTCCAAAAATGCTGGAACTGACCCCTGAGTCAGCAGAAATTCTTGAAAAAAATAGTGAAGAGATCAGAGCGTTCGGTATTTTTGTGGAGGAATTTGGAGGGGACAACTTTATCATCAAGGCTGTACCTTCTGTTATAAGCCACCTGGATCCCGAAGAAATTCTGACAGGTATCCTGACACAGTTCTCCTGCTCCGATTATAACCACGGAGAAGGCAGAAAACGACAAGATGCAACCAGGCTTGATGACATTCTCGCATCAATGGCCTGCAAGGCAGCCATAAAGGCAGGGCATAATTTAAACCCCGTTGAAATGCAACAGCTTCTTAAACTCATGCAGGAAAGCAAGGCATTCACCCATTGTCCACATGGTAGACCAGTTGTACGGATGTTTTCAGCAGCAGAGATAAAAAAATGGTTCCGCCGCACCTGATTTCCTACACAATTCTCTCAAAAGTTATCATATCAAATTATCCTCCATTTTAAGCTTTGTTTCTGCAGCAGTTCGCAGCTGCACCCATTCAACTTGCTAACAAATGAATTTGTGGTACAATTTTATACTAACTTTTAAAATTCTTCATCTTTCAGGAGTTATTCATGACGAATGCAACTGGTGATGTTCAGAAAAAACTTCCTTTTGCTGTAAAAGACTGCGCCCTCATCACAATTGCCACCGGAATCAAGGTGCAAAACCTGAAAGAATTTGCCGTGGCCTTGAAAGATGTGCCTTTGGGAAGTATTTATCATCACTTCTGGGGCCGCCTCCTCCGGGCATTATTCGATGAACCGGAATATAATAATGATTTCGCCTCCTGGGCCTCCCGTGGCCTTCATGATAAATCCCTGGCAGAACACCTTAGTATGGTAATTCCTACTGACTATAAAGACCTGGAGGGATTGCGGCAGGAAATGGTGGAAGTTGTTGAGCAGCATTTGGATGAATCCGAGTATGTACCTTGGGCCAAAGCAGATCAGCAATTCCATTTCCTCAAATCTCAGATCGTGATTTTTGATACCGGTCTTCGCTATGATCATCCTGCTGAATTGGTTTCTCAAATTAAGAAATTATCCACGGGAAGTATCTATTACCATTTTATTGATGCCCGCAACAGGACAGAGGAGCGTCATGACGATTTCTCATCCTGGCTGAACGGTTTTGATGGGGATGAGTTTAATGAGTTAACACGAAACCTCTGCAGCATGGACCCTTATTTTTCATCCTTAAAAGAGATACGCCTCAACGTCAGTAATATTTTTCAGAAGTTCTTGAAAAAAGGAGAACAATGAAAAGGCAGAGCAAGCAGTCCTTGCAAAACATGCTGGCTGAATACAAAGCTGTCACCAGTCCCAATGTCATACATCAGCTTGAGCAACTGGCCGCTCCCCTCAAGGGGGCCAAAGTCTTGCATATCAACTCTACCAAAGAAGGCGGGGGCGTCGCTGAAATACTCCACAAGCTCATCCCGCTCAAACAAGCTTTAGGCATTGATGCAGATTGGGAAATTATTAACGGAAATCAGGAATT
Organism: Desulfobacterales bacterium; assembly: GCA_012974315.1. Taxonomy (GTDB): domain Bacteria; phylum Desulfobacterota; class Desulfobulbia; order Desulfobulbales; family BM004; genus BM004. The sequence continues at coordinate 10,528 of JAAXQI010000146.1, forward strand.
CTACCAATGCACCAAAGGATTCCATAACGCTTTGCAGGGAATGAACCAGTCCATTTCTGAAAAACTCCTGCGAAATTATGAAAAAACAAACAAGGAAAATGCAGAAAGGCTCAATAGTAAGCTAAAAGACGCTGACTTTGTCTTTATTCATGACCCGCAACCAGCTCCACTGTTAAAATTAACTCCTAAGCGGAGGGGAAAATGGATATGGCGCTTCCATATTGATGCCAGTAAACCATACCGGAATGTGTGGAAATATTTACGGGAGTGGATCATACCCTATGATGCCAGCATCTTTTCCCTGCCGGAATTCGCTCAACCTCTTCCCCACCCGCAATATATAATTGCTCCCAGCATTGATCCGCTGAGCGAGAAAAATTGCCCGCTGCCGGAACATGAAATTGACAATGTTTTTTCTGAGTTCAACCTTGACCCTGAACTGCCGCTGATAACTCAGGTTTCACGCTATGACCGCTTCAAAGATCCGGTTGGTGTTATTGAGGCGTACAAGTTGGCAAGTAAACTGACCCCCCTGCAGCTTGTCCTGGCAGGAGGCGGTGCCAGTGACGACCCGGAAGGGGAAGCTGTGCTCAACGAGGTAAAACAGGCTTCTAATGGAGCACCAAATATTCACGTTCTCCTCCTGCCTGCCGATGCCAACCGTACCATCAATGCCCTGCAAAGGGCATCTGATATCGTTCTGCAAAAATCAATCAGGGAGGGTTTTGGGCTGACCGTTTCAGAAGCCATGTGGAAAGGTAAGCCGGTTATCGGCGGTGATACTGGCGGCATTCGTCTTCAGGTCATAGACCATTATACAGGTTTTCTGGTTCGTACCCCTGAAGGTGCTGCACTGAGAACTCGATACCTGCTGCATCGCAGAGACAAACTTGAGGAAATGGGCATGCGTGCCAAACGTTTTGTTCGAGAAAATTTTCTTATCACCAGACATATACGCGAATATCTGACTCTTATGGTTGGTCTTACAAGCGGAGATGATGAGCGCATCAATGTAGGAAAATCATAATGGAGGATCCGAGGTTATGCTCCCTGGAAACTTTTTGGCAACCACTGCAAACTGCCAAACAAAGAGTTTTGCTCCTTGATTATGATGGCACCCTGGCCCCCTTTCGCCAAAAGAGAGACAAGGCCTTTCCTTATCCAGGCGTAAGTGAAATCCTGGAGAAGATTCAACAATCAGGAAAAACCCGTTTGATCATTGTCAGTGGCCGCAACATCAAGGATGTTATATCCCTGCTTGGTCTTGAACAACTTCCTGAAATCTGGGGTGGTCACGGTTTTGAACGTTTACTGCCAGATACCACACTGCAAAGAAAAAAAATTCCCGCCACATGTTCACTCAATCTGCAAAAAGCTTTTCTCTGGGCCAGGAAACATGGGTATGAGAACAATTGTGAGCAAAAAACTTCCTCCCTGGCTTTTCATTGGAGGGGGCTGAAAGAAGAAATTATAGAGCAACTTCAAAAAAAAGTAGGCACGGCCTGGAAACCACTCACCGAAGGGCAGCGCCTTGAAATTCATCCATTTGATGGTGGCCTTGAACTCCGATGCGCTGGAATAGATAAAGGAGATACGATAAAACAAATACTTGATGAGTGTGCACAGGATACAATAATAGCTTACCTGGGCGATGATCTCACCGACGAAGATGCTTTTAAGGCTTTAAAGGGGAAAGGGCTATCAGTGCTTGTAAGAGATACTCACCGGGAGACACTGGCTGATTGCTGGTTAACACCACCTGGTGAGTTACTGGATTTTTTGCACAACTGGTTCAGGTCTTCCACAAAAATATAATGGCAAAGCAAAAACAAAAAATCAATAAGCGGCTGATTGTTGTTTCCAACAGGCTGCCAATTGTTATCAGCAAAGAAAACGACCAGTGGGGGATACAGCCTGGTTCAGGTGGTCTGATAACCGCGCTTACCCCGATTTTAAAAGAAAACAAAAGTCTCTGGGTCGGTTGGCCTGGAACCGGTGGAAAAGCACCAATAAGGAAACTGCTTGATCAATTTGGCTCGGAACAGGGATATAAATTGGTGGGCATCCCTTTAAGTCAGCAGGAGATTGAACGCTATTACTGGGGCTTTTCCAACGGCACACTCTGGCCACTTCTCCATGACCTTCTCGGCTATTGCAAGTTTAATCTGGAAGACTGGCAGACATATGTTGCAGTAAATAAAAAATTTGCCCGGGCTATAAAAAAGCTGAACCGGGAAAATGACATTATCTGGGTCCATGACTACCAGCTTTCCATGGTTGGTCATTTTCTAAAAAAATTAAAAGTCCGGCAGCCTCTGGCATATTTTCACCATATCCCTTTTCCTTCCCTTGATCTACTCCGAAGACTTCCCTGGAAGACAGAATATACAAAAGCCTTACTAGCCTTTGATCTGTTAGGTTTTCAGACCCTTCGTGACCGACGGAATTTTGTCAATACCGTCACCAGCCTCATATCCGAGGCCTCGATCCTTCAAAGACAGCGCAATTTTACTCTGATAAAATACGGGGAACGGATTATCCAGGCAAGAAATCTTCCCATAAGCATTGACTTTAACGAGTTTAATAATGCTGCCCATTCCCCGGAAGTTCAGGATGCAGCCTGGTACCTGCATGAAAACCTGCACGAACGGCAGTTGATGCTGGGTATTGATCGACTTGACTATACCAAGGGGATCCCGGAACGTTTTCTTGCCTTTGAGCTGGCCTTGGAGAAATATCCTGAACTCAAACAAAAAATCTCCCTGCTGCAGGTAGTTGTTCCCAGCCGCACACTGGATCCCTATTACCAAAAATTAAAAGAACAACTTGAACAGATGACGGGCCGTATCAATGCACGCTTCGGTGATGCCGGCTGGATACCAATCCATTATATTTTCCGCAGTCTGGACAATACGCAACTCATAGCCCATTACAGAACATCTGAAATCGCCTTCATAACTCCCTTAAGGGACGGGATGAACCTGGTGGCCAAGGAATATTGCGCCTGTTCAGTTGAAAATAATGGCGTGCTGATCTTAAGTGAATTCGCCGGCGCAGCAGATCAGCTGGGAGAAAAGGCCCTGCTGGTTAATCCCTACGATATTGAAAAAACTGCGGATACTATTTACCAGGCATTCACCATGCCCCTGGAAGAACGCCAACAACGTATGCGATGGCTCCGAAACCAGATACAAAGAAATGATGTTCACCAATGGCTCCGCTACTTTATGAGAGCCCTGGATGGAGTGGATTCAAACACAGATTTTTCCTGATAGTACATCCATCTTCATTCCTGTAAGAGTAATGTCAATACTCACTCCTCTATAGTTTACCTTTCAACCATAAAATGCTAATTATATTATTCTGTACAACCGATTTGCTTACCTGGGGACAGATTTAAAATCTGTCCCCTTTGAAATTCAGGATAATATATGGACACAACTGACAAAAAACTCATAATCATCGGTGGTGGACTGGCTGGAACCGAGGCAGCCTGGCAGGCAGCCAGGCTTGGGTGCCAGGTTACTCTGCACGAGATGAAACCCCTGGTTTTCAGCCCCGCTCATCATTCCCCCCTGCTGGCCGAGCTTGTCTGCAGTAACTCGCTTCGCTCCGATGCCGTCAATTCGGCAGTGGGACTTTTAAAGCAGGAAATGCGGAATCTGGGTTCACTGATCATGGAATCTGCTGAACAGACCAGGGTGCCTGCCGGGAAGGCACTGGCTGTTGATCGCGAGAAATTTGCCCGGTTTATAACAGATAAAATAGAAGGAAATGATCGGATCACCATTATCAGAGACGAAATCAGGGAAATCCCTTCACCGCTTCCCGAAGCACCGGTAACAATTCTTGCTACCGGTCCTCTCACCTCTGAATCCATGACAGACTCGCTTGGAAAACTTACAGGTACAGACCATCTGGCCTTTTACGATGCAATAGCTCCGATTGTTGAAGCTGAATCACTGGATAGAAGCATCATTTTCCAGGCATCCCGCTATGACGATGGCCCTGGCGATTATCTCAACTGCCCCATGGATAAGGCCCAGTATGAAAATTTTATTACAGAAATTACCAAAGCACAAAAGGTGCCCCTCAAAAGTTTTGAGAAGCACAAATATTTTGAGGGATGCCTGCCCATTGAGGTCATGGTGGAACGGGGCCCTGAAACCCCACGGTTTGGCCCCATGAAACCAGTCGGGTTGATTGATCCCCGCACCGGTCGGGAAACACACGCTGTTATCCAACTCCGCAAGGAAAACAAAGAGGGAACCCTTTACAACATGGTGGGGTTCCAGACCAAGCTCACCTATGGTGAACAGAAAAGAATATTCAGAATGATTCCGGGAATGGAACGGGCGGAGTTTTCCAGACTTGGATCTATTCACCGGAATACTTTCATTTGCGGACCTGAACTTCTCCTGCCAAGCCTGCAGATGAAAAAACGGCCTGATCTAATACTTGCCGGCCAAATAACAGGAGTTGAAGGCTATGTTGAATCAACAGCCATAGGGTTATTGGCCGGCATAAACGGAGCACGGCTGCTTCACGGGAAAAGCCCTGTTATCCCTCCTCTCGAAACAGCCCTTGGTTCCTTAATCACCCATCTGACCGCAGGCGAACCGAAGCGTTTTCAACCCTCTAACATCAACTTCGGGCTTTTCCCACGACTGCAGCAAAAAACACCCAAAAGATTCCGCGGTGAAAAATACGCCGAGCGGGCGCTGCAGGCTTTAACGCGGCGAAAAATATGCGGAGCGGGCGCTCCAGGCATTGACAATCTGGCAGGCTGAAATCAATTCAAATTAATACGATTTTCATTATATAAAACAATCACAGGAGACATCATGAATTCGGAAGAAATGCGAGATAAGGCAATGGATCTTTTCAAAAAAAGACTCCATTGAAGCCAGGCGATCCTTGCCGTTGGCCAGGAAAAGATTGGCGAGATTGACGAGACTGCTATAAAAGCAATGGGGGCATTCGGTGGTGGCATTGTCAGTTCCGGCAATGTCTGCGGAATTTTGATCGGTGGCATTGCGGCCATATCAAGCATCTACAGCAGGGGCAATCTTGATGAAAAAGAAGACCCTCGCACCTGGTCTGTCAGCAGCAAGTTCCTGAAAAATTTTGAAGAACTTACCACACCCTTTGGAAGCATGAATTGTTGTGATATTGCTAAAGTCGACTGGAAAAACAGAGACGCGGTAAAAAATTATTATTCCAACCCGGAAAGCAGTCGGAAGATATGTACGAAACTTTTGGGTGATGCGGCATATGCGTTAGGGGAACTTATCGAGCAGCAGTCTGAAAAAGAGTAAAAAAAACAGGCCATAGAATTATCCCTGCCTGGGAGTTGCCACCTTATAGCGCAGCAATTCTTCCACAACCTCCGCCAGGGGAAGCCCCACAACGTTACTGTAAGAGCCGTTTATTCTCTCAACCAGGAAACCTCCGCTTCCCTGGATGCCATACGCTCCTGCCTTATCAAGGGACTCTCCTGTGGCTACATATGCTGCTGCAATGTCCCGGGAGAAAGGATAAAACCAAACCTCTGTAGTCACCACCCTGCTGATTAAGACATCATCTTTTCCATTCATCAAACAAAAACCGGTATGCACAAGGTGCTTCTGTCCGGCCAAAGTCTGTAGTACGGACAGGGCTTCCTCTGCATCCCCGGGTTTGCCGAGTATCCTGCCTCCATGTACGACCACCGTATCAGCCCCCAGGACCCAGGACGCAACATTTTCGCGGGCAACATCACCGGCCTTATCACAGGCTGCACGCATAACAAAGTCCTGGGGCGACTCCCCGGCAACAGGTTTTTCCTCGACCTGGGCTTCAATGATCTCAAAATCAAGGCCAAGCTCCTGCAACAGGGATTTCCGTCTTGGCGAAGCTGAAGCCAGTATCAGCTTGCCGATCGTTTTGAGAGGAGAAGAAATCACTATTGCGGAAATTTGATTTTGAGAGATTCCTTGCCATCCTCTCTGTCAGCCTTGACTATGACGTCGACCTCACCGGAACGCAAGCCCAATGAAAATTCCATCTCGCCCTTGTCTTCCTCTATATGAAGGATTCCACGCATAATCTCAAAAACCTTATCCAGAACTGCAACAGACGGTACCGGCAATTTTTCTTTTGATCCGTTGTTGATCTTGGCCTTTAACTCTTCACCCTTTTTCTTAAAGGATAATTTTTCAGCCTTTTTGGTTATGGCATACATTATTGCCAGGGCAAGATACTTGATTGCATCCTCTTCAACATCTTTCGAGTCAGCCCCTGCCATACCCTGCAATGCGGCCAGGAAATCTGTTTCCATATAGCAGTCGCACATCTCCTGCAACTTCAAGTGATAATTAAGCCTGATTTTTTCCATTCTGACCTCCCTGCTATAAATTTATTTTGGAGATAACCCTCAATCCTTTTGGGGCCATTCTCTGTCCTGCTGTTCTTCAGCAAAGTAGCAGAACCTGTCCCACTCAAATTCTCTAAAGCTGACCGGACAGCGGAGCTTCACCTTACGATCGCTGACACCAATCACTTCCCAGTCTCCTCCCCTTGGCCCACCGCCAATATGTATTTTCTGGCCAACTGCTATGGGATAAGGTTTAAACAAGATTACAGTATGTTTAGCCATGATCTCCTTCACCATAGAACAGGAATCCTATGTTCTTCCCCATATCTATAAATGTTGAAAAATAGAGGCCGGTCTTATAAAAAACCGCAATAGAAGTTGCCCGCCCCTTGACAAATGTCTATATACATAGAATACACCAACAACCGGAAAAACGTAATTTTTTCTTCCTCTGTTGTGGAAGATTTCTTGTAATCATGGAGAATGTTAATGGATGAGCACTTTTACCAGGCACTGGCAAAAGCAGGAATTGATGGAGACTTACTGGATCAGGCAACCTACGCCAGTTTATTGACGGACAAAAGCGTTAAACTCATGCCACTTTTGAATGCTGCCTATACGGTGCGGGAGCATTTCCATGGAAAAACAGTAACGGTACATATTATTAACAACGTAAGTAACGGCCTTTGTTCAGAAGACTGTAATTACTGCCCGCAATCCAAAAGCAGCAAGGCCGAGATTGTTGAATATTCCGAAAAAAGTAAAGAAGAAATCCTGGCAGAAGCCAAACAGGCCTACGAAGCAGGTGCCTTTCGCTATTGCATGGTTTATGCCGGGCGGAGGGCCCGCGAACAGAGAATCGAACGTATTGCCGACCTGGTAAGAACCATCAAGGAACAGTATCCCATTGAGGTTTGCGTCTCAGCCGGAATCATGGATGAAAAAAGCACGCTGCTTCTCAAAGAGGCGGGGCTTGACCGATTAAATCATAACCTCAACACCTCTTCATCCCAATATGCCAAAATCTGCACCACCCATACCTATACGGATCGGCTCAACACCTTAAAAGCTGCCCGCAACGCAGGCTTAGAAGTATGTTCCGGCATTATCACCGGCATGGGGGAAACCGCCGTGGAACTCGTTGCTTTAGCAATGATGCTGCGTAATCTTGAGACAAAATCCATCCCCATCAATTTTCTGCTCCCTATTGCTGGAAACAAGTTGGAAACAGCAGAAAATCTCACCCCTGAGTATTGCCTGAAAATTCTCTGTCTATTCCGCTTTATAAATCCACAGGCAGAGATACGGACTGCTGCAGGCAGGGAGTATCATTTACGCAGCATGGAAGTCATGAGCCTGTATGCAGCAAACTCTTTGTTTATGGACGGTTATCTTAACACAAGGGGAAAAAGCAGAAAGGATACTCTGCAGATGATCGTTGATGCCGGCTTTACAATCAAATCCGATAAATCTGCCGAAGAGTTACTGTTGCAGGAAGAAGAGGATTCGGCGGCCCCGGGTTTAAAGTCGGATACAGACCTGCATCCGGCTAGGAATTGAACATTTGAAAAATTGAAGATTGAAGATTGGTGGAAGTTTTACAAAATCCTATATCTTAAATTCTGCAAGATAAACAAAAAATCGTGAAGACTTCGATTGCAAAATAATGTCTTTTACCTTTAACCTTTATCCTTTGACCTATCTTTTCTGATAACTGCCAGATAAGTACCCTTAAAAACAGGGTATAAACTCCGACTTCGACTGAAAACTGCTAACTATCTTTTCCCCATACCGCGCACCTCGTACCGCATACCCCTTCCTCACTAATAAGGAAGCGATAGCAGAAGAATCTGCGCCATCCCTATAAGAAACCCGAGAACCGCGCCGACCAATTCAACAAATTTGAATTCCCGCCGCATTATGGAGAAAAGTATTTCTTCCAGTTTGTCACTGGAAAAAGCAGCGACCTTCTCCTCAACTATTTTATGCACATCAAGCTCTTCTTCCAATTCGTTGCTCAGCTTGTCGATTAGTTCTTCATTAAGGCTGCTGATCTGCTCAAGCAACACACCTTTTATCTTATCTGCTATATCACCCGACATCATCATGGCCAGCATGGGAAAGGCTCTTGGCAGACGGTTGGTTATTCCTTCTTCCAACCGCAGTGCAATATGGTCAAGAACAGCCTCAGATGTTGCCTTTTCCTTAAGGTGGGCTGTAATATCTTCAACCGAAACCAATTCTTCTGAAACAATCTGACCAAGCTTGCGGGCAAATGCTTTCTGTCTTTTGGGAAAAGCTCCCTGCAAAGGGATAAAGAATACTTTCACCTCATTTTTGGGGTGAAATAACATCTTGATGGCTATGTAATTGGTCAGCCAACCAATGAGCGCACCAATCAATGGCAAAGTATATACCAGCTTCATAAAACTCCTGTTTATTTGTTGAAATTGAAAATATTGAAGGGTCAGAACATTGAGTATCTCAGAGATGGGAATTTAAGTCCGAAATCATTTTGATGTATTGAAAAGTTCAAGAACAACATTTCTCATTTCCGGGGAATTCCAATCATAGGGACCTATAAATTTATGCCTCAGAATACTGTCCGCATCTATGAGAAACGTCTCTGGAACACCAGTTATCATATAGGCCTGTGCCAATTCCTCGCCGGGATTGCCAAGTACGGGAAATGTCGCCCCCAGCCGTTTGGCAAAACTGTCTGCCATATCCAGGTCATCATTAAAGACAATACTAAGCATCTGGAATGGCTTATCACCCATGGCCTTATTAAGGGCTTCCATGGAACCCATTTCATCTCTGCATGGCTTACACCAGGTGGCCCAGAAATTAACAAGAACCACTTTACCCTTCAAGCTGGAAAGCTCCCAATCCTTTCCAGATGTATCCTGCAACACAAAATCAGGGGCGGACTTACCGATCTCCATCCTTTGAACTTTACCAAAACCACCAATGTTCTCGCATCCTGCAAAAAGAAACAGAAATAACACCATCAGTAGAAATAACAACAGTGCATTAAACCTTTTCATTAACCCCATTATCTCCACTCTCACTTCTTGTTGAGCAACTGTACTCAACCTTTTTTCAATGGAAAGCATCCCGTAACTCTCTATGCTTACTCTTGATTTATAATCCGAAATCATTTAAACAAATATATTAATCATTAATTCTTTATTGAAAAGATAATACAGGTTAATCCTACTTATAACCCCTCAGATTATGACAAATCCTTCGGGCACTGACAACTCCTCCAGGCCATCTCATATGGGGATTTTTGATACGCGGCAACTCTCCACGCTTGTAAATATGGATTCGCCTGTGGCAGTTCATAAAGAGGTTCTTTATATTCTCAGCCTGATCAGTACAGAATTTGATACAGAATCCATTGACCGTGTTTTCAGATTTACAGTTGACCTCTATGGAGGAAAATTGCCGGAATATAAGGAATGCAATACCGATTATCATAACCTGCATCACATAACCGATACCTACCTGGCCATGGCTCGCCTGCTCCATGGTGCCCAACTCAACAATGCCAACTTCAGTAATCGTGAAATCGTCCTTGGTGTCACCGGTGCTCTCATGCATGATACCGGAATGATACAGGCATCATCCGATACAGACGGAACAGGAGCCAAACATACCAAGAAACATGTCAAGCTCAGTATGGATTTCGTAGAAAAACATGCTGCAACTTTACTTCTTGAGAGCCAGGAGGTAGTTGATATGCGAGACATGATACTCTGTACTGATCTTATGGCTGATATACCTTCAATCAACTTCTCCTCAACAAAAATTGAACTACTCGGCAAAATGCTCGGCACAGCTGACCTTATCGCACAAATGGCAGACCGCACGTACCTTGAGAAACTGCTTTTCCTCTATCATGAATTCAGAGAAGCAAATCTGGGCGACTTCAAAAACGAGATCGACTTTCTCCACCAGACACTGAACTTTTTTGAAATCAGTTCCAAGCGTTTCAAAGAAACACTGGATAATACCAACCACTATATGGCCCCTCACTTTAAAGCCCGTTGGAATATTCACAACAACCTCTATATCACATCCCTTGAAAATCAGCGCGATTTCCTCGAAAAAATCCTGGCAGACGAAAACATAACCATTTGCCAGGAACTGAAGCGAAGCGAAATCGTAAAAACTGTACGCCAAAAATTCGGCAAAACCGGCCTGGTGGAATAAAAAAATTTCAGGTTATTGAATATTCTCGGTTTCAGATGCATCAAAAAGATGCTGGATGCCCTGCTCGTTTTCCATCTCGGCCATTTTTTCCATGGCTTCCTGTTTGCTGACCCCAAGAGCTTCTGCAATTTTTTCAATATCATAACAGGGTTCACCAGACTCGGTATAACGTTTCGGCTCCAGCTGCGGGAAATACGATTTTGTCGCAATATTCGAGGCCTGCTGCATTACTTTCTGCAACTCCGGCGGGCCATAAAGCATAATCCACTTTGCTGCCTCTGACCAAATCTTGCTTTCAACGCTTTTGTTCTTTAATACCTCAAGCGCCATTTCAAGGTTCCATTCTTCTCTGAATGATGTCATCCTGAACTCCTTAGCAAAATATGCAAACAAGACATAAAGAAAAAATAGCCTCTTTAAAATAGTTGTCAGCCTCGAGAAAAGCTCTCAGCCGACACATCCGATCATAGCCATATAAATTATTGGGCCCTGTTGATGACTGTGAACTTTTCAAGGTTGTATCAAAAATTAATCATATCAAGGATTTTATCCCTGAAGAGTAAGCGGCATCGTCCACAGAGAGTCAGCTTTATTTCCTGATATACCTCGTCCATGAATTCCTGTTCGCTTTTCACTTTGCTTATTTCCTTAAGTGCCTTTTCAATTATCCTGTCTGCCGACTCTTCAGTATCAGGAAGAATACCATCCGAACCGGATATTATTCTCTCTTTGGGTAAATACCCCGCTGCTTGCAGCGTTATTATTAGAAATATCCTTTGTTGAGATACCCCGTAGCTTGCTGCGGGGAGTTTCATTT
>JAAXQI010000067.1 GCA_012974315.1 Desulfobacterales bacterium
GGTTAACACTCTCCAGGAGTTTAGGGGATTACTTTGTAGCCTGCAGGAAATGAATCTGGTAGTTCACTTTGCAGCTGCCATAGGTTTGGGCAAACCAGTGGTCCAGTTGCTTGAGCCGTGCAGGTGTGAGGGCAGGCGATCCTTGGTGGTGCCAGCCACCGGTTCCGGTTTTCTTGATATGCACTAACAGGTCGCGCGCTGAATCATACTGTTTTTCAATCAATTCCTGTTCCGCTGTTCCTTGAGCAAAATACGCGTTCAGGCTGTGCTGCAGGGTGCCAACATCCGGAAAGGCATCGGCCGCAACATTTCCCGGGTATCCAAAAAGGACTTTCAACCCGATCCCCAGTTTTTTTAATGAATCCGGTCCAAAAATTGAGCACAGAAAAGCTCCTCCCGGCAAAAGAATCCGGGCAATATTTTTAAGTGCCCGGTCATGGTCTGAAAACCATTGCAGGGAGCCGTTGCTGACGACCAGGTCAAAGGATCCGGCATCAGCTTCTTGCAGGTACTCCTCTCCCTCGACACAGATAAAGGCAATATTTTTTTTATCCAGTTTTTGGCTTGCTTTTGCAATCATCTCCCGGGAAAAATCGATTGCCGTAATCTTTGCTGCTGGGAACTTGTCCGCCAGCAAGGAAGTAAAATTCCCGGTGCCGCAGCCAATTTCGAGAATTGTCTTAACGACTGCAGGATCTGGTGATTGAGGAAGTATTGCAGCCAGTCTCTCTGCTACTTCAGTCTGGACTATGGCGTAGCTGTCATAGGAATCTGCAGCCCTGGAAAATTTTTTCCTGATTTCCTCTTTTCGTAATTCATTTTGCAGCGAACAACTTTCAGCAAGGAATACTGCATGTCCGCTATTTTCAATGACCTCGACATCTGAGCCTTGCAGGGCTGCCATTTCTGTTACAGGTGAAATGATGTCCTGCTTCCCGTGGATTAGACGCAGAGGAATATCCGGCACAGTGGAGGAGATTTTAAATTTCCCAAGATATTCCAATCCCTGTTGCAAACGCTTTACATTTTCATCTGCTGCAGCCAGATAAAGAGGTTCAAGAGTCTTGCAAAAATTGCTGTATGATTGCTTGTCGCCCAGAAAGCATTTCCGGTAAAAGCCCTTGAGGAAATTTTCCGGGTTTTGCCCAAACTCCATCTTCAGCTGCTTAATCTCATGTTCGGGCCATCCGGAACGGAATGAAACGAGAATCAACGAGTCAATTTTTTCCGGGTATTTGGCCGCAAAGTCGAGTCCAAGCATTGCCCCCATGGACCACCCAATAATACGGATTTTTTGTATATTGCATTGAGCAATCAGGTGTAAAATTTCTTCTTCAAGGGTATCAGGAGCCAGAAACGTTTCTGGAGAAATCCAGGATGGCGATGGTTTGAGCAATCGAAGTATTCTGCCGTCAAAGCCCCAACCCGGCAAAAAAACAGTAGGTATCTTTGCTTCAGGACTTTGGTTGACATTGAGAAATGAATGGCTCATGGATAGTAGTCTATATAGGATATGCGAAAGACAGGCAAGGGTTGAAGATAAAAGCCTTTAATCAGATATTGTCCGTAACGCTTTTGACAGAAGCTGGGCGCATTTTTTTAGATCCGGTTCCTGGTGGTGCCGGGTGATGGAGAACCGTAACCTGGCTGAACCTTCCGGCACGGTGGGTGGGCGGACAGCCTTGACATATATATGGTTTTTCTGGAGTTCTTCGGCGATGGCAAGGGCTTTAGCGCTGTCACCAATCATGATGGGAATAATTTGGGATGGCCCCGGATCGTCTTTTATGCCGTTTTTGCGGAGTTGTTTTTTAAAGAAAGCGACCTTTTGATGTAGATCAAGGCGTAATTGCGGTTCTGTTTTGACGAGGTAGAGAGCTGCAAGGTTAGCGCCAATAACAGCTGGAGGCAATGCAGTGGAATAGATGAATGTGCCGGCCCTGTTAACAAGAAAATCGATAATGTCCCGGGAGGCAGCTGCATAGGCACCATAGCTGCCCAGAGCCTTGCCGAAGGTTCCCATGGCTATATCCACCCCGTCGCTGACATTGTCCTCCTCGATGATGCCAGAGCCATTCTCACCATACAATCCGGTGGCATGGGCCTCGTCAACCATTAATAAAAAGCTGTAGCGTTTTTTAAGACTTACAAGATCGGCTAAAGGGCAACGGTCTCCGTCCATGCTGTAAATGGATTCGACAACAACGAGCGCCCTGTTGAACTCATTGCGCTTTTCATGCAGGATCTGTTCGAGATGTTCGAGGTCATTGTGTCTGAACCGTATGGTCCTTGCACCTGAAAGCATGCACCCGTCATAGATGCTTGCATGGCTCAAACGGTCGGCAATGATGAGGTCCCCTCTTCCTGCCAGGGCAGGGATGATGCCGGTATTGGCCAGGTAGCCGCTGCCGAACGTCAGGGCTGCTTCCTTGGATTTGAGCTGAGCTATTTCCTCTTCAAGGAGGTGGTTGATCTCAAGATCGCCACTCATCAACCGGGCCGCCCCGGCCCCGGCCCCGAACATTTCGAGATATTTCCTGCTTGCTCCAATTACTTCAGGGTGCTCCGACAGGGCAAGGTAATCATTGGACGAAAAGTCCTTAAGCTCATCCTCATAATCCAACAACCTGACCCAGCCGTGGCCAAGTCGGGTTAAAGGTGATAATCTCCGCAGTGTTCCCGCCTTCTCCCTTTCCAGGAGAAATTGTTTCATCCGTTCCATCAATTCCAGTCCTTAGATTTGATTTATGGAGGTTATTTTTTCAGCCCAAAAATGGAGCCGCGCTTATTAACGCTAAAAGCCGGCCCACGGGTCCCTCTCTTTTTATATCTGGATTTTTTGGCAGGCTTTTGTTTTGCCTTGATTGCATAGAGCCTGGTTGATTCTTCCACGATATTTTCCGGAATCTTCTTGCCTGTGGTGGCTTCTGAAAAAATGCGAAAAAATAGATCACATTCCCGGTAATAACTTTTCTTTTTCAGCCATTTCGGCCAACTGTTCTCTTGGTCATAGCGCATAAACTGCGGCAGGGTAATCATATGCATCGCAATGCTTTCCTTGTGTGCACGTTTGATACTCATGGGCTCAAGAATTTCTTCGAGCCGCGCCCTGATCTTTCTTAAAAGACGATGGAATTCAGGCCCTTTGGTGTTTTTATTTAAGAGATCAAACTCGACAATTGCCCAGGGAGTCAAGAGTAGGGAGAAGATTAATTGATCCGGCAGCTTCATGCCCTGGGAATGCAACCTGTCAACAGTCGCCTGGATGGCAAGAAGCATCCTGCGATTTTCTGTATTTTCCGGAGGGGTATGAACAGCCTTGTAAAAGGGAAAAAGGACATAAAAAATTCCGCTGTCCATTGCCAGTTCTGTCCAGTCCTTGCAGGCAGTGCTGTGGAGATCTTTCATCAGCTCATCGCGGATTCGGGAGACTGGGCAGAGTTTCAGTTCGTCCCTGTGATCAATGATAGCCTGCCAGGTCTTGGGTTCGATGGCAAAATTATTGCGGGCTGCATGGCGGATAACCCGCATCATTCTGGCCGGGTCCCGTTGGAGTCTTCTGTCCGGTTCGCCGATAAAACGAACTATGCCCTTTTCCAGGTCAGTGACTCCATCAATGTAGTCAATGATGGTATGGTTTTCTATTTCATAGAATAAGCCATTAATAGTCAGGTCGCGTCGAAAGGCATCATCTGAAGGGGTTCCAAAGGTGTTGTTGGCAGCCAGAACCTTTTCCTTGGCGCTGATGTTGCCGCCATTAATATCGTATTCACTCCGGCAGCGGAAAGTTGAAACTTCGACGATTTTGTCGCCAGGAAAAAAGACCTGCACCAATCTGAAGCGTTTGCCGATCAGGCGGCTGTTTTTGAAAATTTTACGGAGTTGTCCGGGTCTGGCATCCGTGCTGATGTCAAAATCTTTCGGGGTCTTGCCAAGGTAAAGGTCTCGCACCCCACCACCGACCAGGTAGGCAACATGACCGGCATCACGCAACCGGTAGAGTACCTTCAGCGCTTCCCGATCAATATTTTTTCTTGATATTGGATGACTTGACCGGGGAATAATGCGGGGAATTGGTGTATTGTCAACGGGCTTGCTTCTGGTTCCCGGGGAAGTAGGCATGGTTTATATCCTTCGGTAAGATACCATCAGGATTCAGGAGGTTACTGGTTCCTTATAGACAGATTCAGCCTGGGATGTAAACATGTCAAATACTTCTCTGACAGAGAGTATTTCTTTCATTTTGTAGACGTTCTCTCCTGAAAAAACAAGGCCTTCGTCAATATTGCCCTCCCTGGCCATTGTCAGCCTGTCAGAGATGCAATAATAATGGTCGCATTTTTTCAGGCATTTATATTTGCATTCCTTGGCCTTCACTTCTTCTCCGGCCTTCATTTTATCTACAAACGGGGTTCTGAGAGCCCTGCCAGGCAGTCCAACGGGCGAACGGATAATGGAAACATCTTCTTTCTTGGCATTGAGATAGGCCTGTTTGAAGGCGTCGGAAACCGAGCACTCATTTGTTAAAACGAAACGAGTGGCGATCTGAATCCCGTCAGCACCGTACTTATCCATCATCTCAGCCATTTCAAAACCGTTGGTTATGCCGCCGGCTGCAATGAGCGGCACTTTTTTTACAACCTTGCGGATCTTGGGAAACAGATCCCGCAAGGAAATGTCGGTTCCCAGGTGTCCTCCTGCTTCCTTGGCTTCAACAATAATGGCAGAAGCGCCAAGCTTTTCTGCAAGCCTGGCAAAGGCAGGAGAAGAGACGATGGAAATGATCGGGGTATTGGTTTCCCGGCCAATTTTGAAGATATCCCTGGAAAACCCCGCTCCGGTGATAATCATGTCGACCCCGGCTTCAATCGAACCTTTGACCAGGCTGTAAAAATTCTTCATGGCGAACATGATATTCACCGCAATAATGCCGTTTGTGGCATTTTTTGCTTTTATGATGTCGGCCTTGAGTTCATCCAGTGGGATTGCAGAACCTCCGATTGTACCGATGCCGCCGCACTCTGCGACAGGTATTGCAAGGTCAGAGGTAGAGACCCGGATAGACATCCCTCCCTGGATAAGGGGAACAGGGGCAGTGAATGGTCCAATAGTAAGTGGGGGTAATTTCATGGGGTAATTAATGGTGCGGAAATACAATAGAACTTCGTGTATGGTTCTCCGCTACTTGGATTGCTACAACAATGAAGTCGTAAATTATTAATTAAAATCAAATTGTTTAGTTTCATGAATAAAAAAATCATATCCATTAATAACGGAGGACTATGCCCATCTTC
>JAAXQI010000075.1 GCA_012974315.1 Desulfobacterales bacterium
GTATTGCTATCCGTAATCATCGGCGGGATGCCATAGATACTTTTAAAAAACAAAAGAAAGATAAAGAAATTTCAGAAGACGAGCAGTTTAAACTCCCGGATGAGGCCCAGAAAGAAACTGACAGTTCTATTGCAAAGATAGATAAGGTGGGTGCTGCAAAAGAAAATGAAGTAATGGAGGTTTAGCTCCTCATCTGAAGAGTGTAATAACCTGTTATGCATGAAAATTCGGTTCTGAATCCTGAGAGGATTCCCCGGCATGTTGCCATTATTATGGATGGCAACGGCAGATGGGCAAAGCAGCGCAACCTGCCAAGAATTATGGGGCACAAGGCGGGAACCGAATCTGTCAAAAATATAGTGAAGAGTGCCAGGGAACTGAATCTGGAAGTCCTCACCCTTTACGCTTTTTCAATTGAAAATTGGAAAAGACCATCCTTTGAGGTCCAAGGTCTGATGACTTTGCTCAAGACCTTTCTCAAGTCTGAACTCCAAAACCTGTTGGACAAGAATATTTCTTTGCGCTGTATAGGGGAAATTGAAAAGTTACCTCCAGATGTCCAGAAAATACTATTGCAAGTCATTGAAGATACAGCCCGGAATGCAGAAGGCAAGGAGGGATTAATTCTTAATCTTGCTCTCAGTTATGGAAGCCGTTCTGAGATTCTCAGGGCTGCCCGTATCATGGCGGAAAAATGTGTAAGTGGCCAGTTTGATCCGGAAGACATTTCTGAGAAGCTTTTTGCCTCCCATCTTTATACAGCAGGTCTTCCGGATCCGGATTTACTTATCAGGACAGGGGGAGAGTCTCGTCTGAGCAATTTTCTTCTCTGGCAGTTGTCTTATGCTGAGCTTTATATTACTGAAACCATGTGGCCAGATTTTAATGCTGAAAGGTTCTTCGAGGCCCTTAAATATTTTCAGGGCCGGGAAAGAAGATTTGGTCAAACCAGCGAACAGCTGCAGGCGGAGTGATCTATGAGTAGAATTGTCACAGGCCTTATTCTTGTTATAGGCTGGCTTTTATTGCTGCTTGTAGGCAGCTATCCACTCTTTTGCCTTGTTATAACGGCAGGCAGTGGAGTTGCACTTTATGAGTTTTTACGTATGAGTTTGTCGGGGAGTGAATATAAACTCACCTTTCCCGTTCTCGTGTTGGGGGTTTTTCCATTACTTGGAGCCTCCCTGTGGGGAACCAGCGGGATGACTTCAAGTCTGTTTCTGGCCTTTATTGTATTGATTATTCTGACTGTAGTTGCTTTCCCCATCTTGGATAATGGATTAGGTTTTGTATCCAGGCACTGGTTTGGTATTTTTTATATTGGCTTTTGCGGAGCCCATCTGATTCTGCTGCGCTCCTTATCCAATGGAATTTTCTGGTTGCTGGTGTTAACTGCTATTACTGTTTTTTCTGACACTGCAGCGTACTATGTCGGTCGCAAGCTGGGTACAACCAAACTCTATCCGGCTTTAAGTCCAGGTAAAACGAGAGCTGGGGCAATTGGTGGTATTATTGGCGGTATGGTTGGCGGGCTAGTGGTGGCATCTATTGCATTTGAAAATGCCAATCTTGTTATGGTAGGACTCTTGAGCTTATTTTTAAGTGCAATCGGCATTATTGGTGATTTGATTGAATCTTTGATCAAACGTGTTTCCGGAGTAAAAGACTCAGGTCAAATCTTGCCTGGACACGGTGGATTACTGGATCGCTGTGACTCTATTTTGCTCACAGCTCCAGTTCTGTATTATGTTCTTTACTGGGGACACGCAGCACTGTTGAAGTAATTCTCACACTATTTAGAATCCGCGAATAATACCCCAGAGGGCACCTGGTGCATGTTCATATTCAGGGAAGGAATCAATAGCAATCTGTCTTGAATTGTATTGCTGTTAATACTCGTAGTTATTGTACATTATGAAGAATAAAAAAATATCGATTCTGGGTTCAACCGGTTCCATCGGTAAAAATGTGTTAAAGGTTGCAGCCAGTTTTCCTGAGAGTTTTACCGTGGTTGGCTTGACAGCCGGCTGGAATATTGATCTGCTCAGGGAGCAGGTGGAAGCGTTTTCTCCCCTCATGGTTTCTGTTGCAGAGGAGGAGGCCGCTGAGAAGCTCAGAGCCCTTTTACCTGTTTCCAGCCGGACAGAAATAGTCTGGGGCCAGGAAGGTAATGAGCAGGTGGCGTCGTTGCAGGATGCGGATATGGTCGTTTCTGCCATAGTGGGTGCAGCTGGTCTGTTGCCGACTCTTGCCGCCATCAGATCCGGTAAGGATATTGCCCTGGCCAACAAGGAAACCCTTGTAATGGCAGGCCGTCTTATAATGGACGAAGTCAAGAAGCATCATGTACGGCTGCTACCGATTGACAGTGAGCACAGTGCTATTGCCCAGGCTCTTGAAGCCGGACGAAAAGAGGATGTTTCCCGGATTATCCTTACAGCCTCTGGTGGCCCTTTTTTAAACCTGGACAAAGAAAGCCTCTGGCATGTTACTCCTGAGCAGGCCCTGCATCATCCCAACTGGGATATGGGGCGCAAAATATCCATTGATTCGGCAACCCTTATGAATAAAGGGCTTGAGGTCATTGAGGCGTATTGGCTCTTTGATGTTGCCCTGGAGAATATTGAAGTGCTGGTGCACCCCCAGTCTATTGTTCATTCATTGGTTGAATTTGTTGATGGTTCAGTGGTGGCGCAGCTTGGCATACCGGACATGCGGGTGCCGATCAGTTATGCACTTTCATATCCGGAAAGACTGGAAACAGGCCTTAAAAGACTGAGTTTAACAGAATGCAGTAATTTGAGCTTTTTAGAACCGGACACACAACGGTTTACTGCTTTGAAGACAGCTTATGAGGCCATCAGGATAGGAGGATGTATGCCTGCAGTTCTTAATGCGGCAAATGAAGTTGCTGTGGCAGCATTCCTTGATGGAAAGCTTAAGTTCCCTCAGATTTCGAAAGTGGTTGCTGAAACCATGGCTAGGATGGATTATAAAGAAGATACCGATTTTGAAACAATACTGGCGGCCGACCATATGGCCAGAATAGAGTCTGCTGTAGTGTTACAGGAGATTGCAAAACGCAATACTGCTGATGATTAATACCTGGCAAGGTTAGAAGCTTTATTTGCTCGGTTGAGAATACATACGAGGTTAGAAAAAGAATGAACACTATAATACCTTTTGCAATTGTCCTTGGCTTATTAATTTTTGTACATGAGTTTGGTCATTTTATCTGGGCCAAATTTTTTGGGGTGAAGGTCTTGAAGTTCTCTTTAGGGTTTGGCCCGAAACTTTTCAGCAAACAGTATGGTGAAACAGAATATCTGATCAGCGCTTTTCCCCTGGGTGGATACGTGAAAATGTTTGGAGAAAGCCCCGGTGAAATAGCTGAGGAAAAATTGTCTCCAGATGAGCTCAAACGTTCCTTTTCCACTAAACCTGTCTGGCAGAGGTTCATAATCGTGGCTGGTGGTCCGATTTTTAATCTTATTTTTGCCATGTTTCTTTTCTTTTTCATTGTCTTTGTGGCAGGATTGCCGCAGCCCGTAGATACCACGGCCATTGGTGGAGTTGGACAGGATAGTCCTGCCGCAGAGGCAGGGTTGGAGGTTAATGATACCATAATTATCATTGATGGTGAGGAAACCAGGCTTTGGGAAGATGTGTCTCAGTTGATTAAGAACAGTGACGGCAGGGAGGTCGTCATGACAATAAGGCGGGGTGATGAGACGCTTGAAATTGTTGTAACACCCCGGATGGAGGCGACAAAAAATATCTTTGGTGAAGAGGTTGGCGAACGGTATATGGTTGGTATTGCCAGATCCGAAGAGGTTGTATATGAACCGGTTGGGTTTATAAAATCTGTGCAGGTGGGCATAAGTCAGACATGGAGTTGGATGTACCTTACAGTGATGGGGTTGGTCAAAATCATCCAGAAGGTAGTGCCGGCTTCAGAACTGGGTGGTCCGATTCTCATTGCAAAAATCGCCGGAGAACGAATGGAGGCCGGTTGGGTTAACTTCGTTTATTTTATGGCAGTCTTAAGCGTAAACCTTGGCATCCTTAATTTACTCCCTATTCCTATTCTTGATGGCGGTCACCTGGTATTCTTCTCGGTTGAGGCGATTTTGCGAAAACCACTTAACTTGCGAACCATGGAGATTTTGCAGCAAATCGGACTCGTTTTGCTGGGGACCCTGATGATCTTTGTTTTTTATAATGATCTGGTAAGGGTTTTCAGCAACTGACAGGGGCTGGATTTTTGATTTTGGATACTGGCAAAAATATATAGTGATTTAGATGTTTTTGAGTAATTTGTTTTTCTAGCAACCATAACCCCAGGAGCTGATTTGTCTCGCTGCCTGTAATATCTATTAAATAACTTTAAAAGTACCTTGCTGAGCAGTAATGGCTAATATTGAAAAAGATATAACAGGGTTGCATGAACCGGTGATACTGGCCCTGGAAACTGCAACCATGTGCGGTTCCGTTGCCATTGTCACTGAAAACAGATGTGTGGCGGAATTTTCAATGCAGACAGGTGAGACCCATTCACGCAGGCTGTTGGCAGGAATTGACTGGCTCCTGCAGGAAACCGGTATTGAAAGGTCGGCCATTGATGGAGTGGCAGTGAGTCTGGGACCAGGGAGTTTTACCGGTTTGAGAATCGGACTGGCAACTGCAAAGGGTTTGGCAATGGCTGCGGGAGCAAAACTCATCGGAGTAGGGACCATGGACGGTCTGGCAGCGCAAGTTTTTGCTGCAGGAGATATCCTGATATGCCCGGTGCTGGATGCCAGAAAAAAAGAGGTGTACTGCGGTTTTTTTAGAAGTGACAATCAGGGTATTCCCCGGCTTCAGGGAGAATATCAGGTCATTAGCCCTGAAGTATTGTGTGAGAGGATTGATGAACCGGTGGTACTGCTGGGAGATGGGACTACGATATATGGTAATCTCTTTCGGGAAAAACTTGCTGGTCTTCTCCAGATGGCTCCATCAGGAACATATTTTCCCAGGGCCGCAACAATCGGCATGTTGGCACTTGCTAAGTGGCAGGAAAATGAGTTTCTTGATCCTGCAACTGCTGAACCAATATATGTCAGGAAATCGGAGGCGGAACTGTTATTTGGGAAATAAAAAATTAGGGCATAGGGCTCAAGGCACAGGGCACAGGGTAAAGACATGATAC
>JAAXQI010000215.1 GCA_012974315.1 Desulfobacterales bacterium
CGCGACCTTCACACTTATGCCCGCCGCATTTACGTCCGTACTTTCCGTACAAGTATCGGGCTTTGAAGATATTGGCCTCCTTACCCAGTACGACCGCCTCGTATGCGATTTCTGTTCGTCGAGCCAGTGTTTTGCCTGCGGCTTCCTTCAGCCAACACCTCACGATGCTAACCTTGCCGTCCGGCTAGCAGTTCCCCTTGCCGGGCCTGCAGAGGACTTGCACCTCCAAGTCTTACAACTTGTCACCACAACAAGTCGAATAGTGCCTGTCACGGCACTGCGTGCCATGCCTGGCACACCAACAAAAAAGGCAGGGCCATTTCAGACCCTGCCCGAACAAACATTAAAGCTATATTTTATTAGTTGAAAATCTCTACCGTACAATTTTCGTGTATTTAGAACCCTCCAAGGTCAGGTTAAACATCAACCCTTTGTTACCGAACACAAAGCCAATAATAGGGTCCTTGATAGTGGTTGTATCAATCGTCCCGCCTGCACCCAATTCAATCAGGGCCACGGAGCCGTCAACGCCTGCTTCCCAGCCTTTGCTCTCCCTGAACTTTTTCAGTGCATCATCCTGCATAAAGACAATGATAATCCGTTTTGACTGGATTCCAAGCTGGAAGCCTATGGAAGCTGCTGCTGTGTTGTAATAATCAGCGGTCTTGCCGCCGATGCGCAAGGCTCCTTCGCCGTATTCACCGCCAACACCAACGCCGGCCTTGATAACACTGGGGAAAACAAGCACGCCCTTGGCGCTTTTCAGAAATTCATCGCCACCCTTGATGTCTTTATTAAACTGCTCCAGAGTCATATCAACGCTGATGTCGATTGCCTTTCCCTCCTTAGTAGTCTGGTCTGTCATGGTTGCAGACTCAACAGTTGGTTCAACTTTTTCTTCCATCTCCTGCTTCACGACAGGAGCCTTTTCCTGTACGGTTTGCTTCTCAACAGGAGGTGCTTCAGCCTTCTTTTCCTCGGGTTTGCTGCAACCACTAATTAGGATTGCAACGACAAACAAAGCTCCGAAACTGCCAAGTATTCCCTTCTTCATGGTTTCCGACCCCTTTAAGAAAAAAATTAATAATAAAATTGCAAGACAAGATTTGCCTTACAGTTCTTCAACAGCAACCTCTGTTGCAGAGGGTTCAGCCATACTAGTAAATAATTATTGATATTAACTTAACAATGCTGCAAGTCAAATAAAATAATATTATGGATGTAAATTATTCAGTGAAGGAATATGAGGGGGAATGTGAATTATCCCTCTATCTAAAGCCCATTAAAGACACGATATTAGATTATTACGTCTTTAGATGGGATAATCGGGACCAGCAAATACAATTCAGTCTTTAACTCTATAGTAGTCCTTATACCATTCAACAAAGCGTTTTATCCCTTCTTCGATAGGAGTGTCCGGTTTGAAACCGACATCGCGGACCAGGTCGTCAACATTGGCATAAGTGGCAGGCACATCTCCCAACTGCATGGGCAGAAAATTCTTCACTGCTTTTTTGCCGAGACACTCTTCCAGAACTTCAATATAGCGCATGAGATCAACTTTATTATTATTGCCAATATTATATATCTTGTAAGGACAGTTACCCGTTGATGGATCCGGATCATTACTATCCCATGTGGTGTCCGGTTCAGGCACCCGGTGGATAACCCGGTAAACCCCTTCAACGATGTCATCAATATAGGTGAAGTCCCGAACCATTTTCCCGTGATTAAAAACATCTATGGGCCGATCCTCAAGAATTGCCTTGGTAAATAAAAACAGTGCCATATCAGGCCTTCCCCAGGGACCATAGACTGTAAAAAACCGTAAGCCTGTAACAGGCAACCTGAAGAGGTGTGCATAGGTATGCGCCATCAATTCATTGGACTTTTTTGAGGCAGCATAGAGCGAGACAGGATGATCTACATTGTGATGCACTGAAAACGGCATCCTGGTGTTAGCACCATAAACAGAACTCGATGAAGCAAAAACAAAATGCTTTACCCCTGAATGACGGCACCCCTCCAGCAAATTAACAAAGCCGACAATATTGGTGTCAACATAGGAATGGGGATTCTCAAGGGAATAACGCACCCCTGCCTGTGCGGCCAGGTTGACCACTGCATCAAAACCATGGGCAGCAAAAAGATCTGCCATAGAGTTTCGGTCGGAAAGCTCCAGGTTCACATGGGTATAAGCGTCATAAACAGTGAGATTCGCAAGCCGCGCCTTTTTCAGCTCCGGGTCGTAGTACGGATTAAGGTTATCCAAACCGACCACAGCTATATTGTTGTCCAGCAGCTTCCTGGAAAGATGAGAACCTATAAAACCGGCAGAACCGGTAACCAGAACTTTTTTCATTGCAGAATCCATGATTTTTTCTCTTATCAGTTATTGTTTATTAAAAAATAATGAAATTCGCAGCAACGCAGAAGATGAGTTCTTTGCATTTTCATCAATCGTCAAAGTCACCTTCCGGCCCCTTATCCGAGTCAATTGTCGCCCCGCGTTCTATGATCTTTTCTACAGTCCACTGTGCCGGGTCTTCAATCCGGTCTACCTTGTGCCCCAGATCATAGGAGTCGGCCTGCAAAATTGCCTCTATACCAAGTGGCGCCGTATCTCTGGCATTAAAAACATCCGTGAGCAGGGTATAGACAAAGTCCTCCACCTGTTTGCACATTCTCTCCCGTATTTCCCTTGCCTGGCTAAGAAGTTTGTTTTCAAACGGCAAATTGAGCTTTTTATAATTGCCGCCCTTCCATCCCTGCTTGTCGGCATATGCCACTATTTCCTGCCACATCTCCTCTGTAACGCCCTGCCCCGTTACCTTTATGAAATTCCCCTGATCATCAAGCTGGGCATTGCCGAAATCATTGACTTCAAGACCCCAGGAGATCATCTGCAGAGCCGTGGCCACATTAGCTTTGGTGGTTCTTGTCTTGGAAGTAATCGCGCGCAGGCGATCAGAACTGTTCCCGGATGTACCGTGCTGGGCACCGGAAATTTTGTATTTTGCCAGACTCTCATGGATTTCTGCAGTCAACTCCACCTGAATCCCCTGGCCACTTGCCTCAATACCATGGGTTGTACCGTTATTGAGTGCTATCCAATCCGGAAAAATATCGTTGGCATTAAGACCCTGGATGAGAAAGAGTGCCTCCTCCACAGTTGAAAGCCCTTCTTTCCCCTTTATTTCACCGACTTCTGTTTCAAGGGAAGCCCATTCAGGGATACAGGGGCTTAAAGCAATGTTGGCGAGAAGATTTTTGGCATCGGGCAAATGTGAGGCATCAATAGCAATTGAGGTAATCCCGGCTTCAAACATGCTTGGTATTTCAATCTTTGCCGCTTCAATATCCTGATCGTTTTTTATGCCATAATGGTCAGCATGAATGGCAACAGGTATGGTGATGCCCAGTTCGTTGCATGCAGCATCCACCTGCCTGGCCATGTTCCAGTAATTTACTGCACAATAGGCATTGGCCCCGCCTTCCGACTTTGCAATTTCTATGATAAGACCACTGTTTGCTCTCTGGGCTGCAGCCAGAGCTCCCCGGATAATAAAAGAATTGCGGCCATTGGCAGCTATGGTCATAGCATTGCCTTTGGCCATCATGGCCCGGTCAATCACTTTGCCGCTGACAATCAGGGCCTGGGAATGGGGAAAAAGTTTCGCCACATTGGGGGGTCTTCCTATTTCGACGGCCCTGCTAAATTCAGTTGCAGAAATTTGAACCATGATTATCCCTCCTTATAAAAAAGCTTTTATCATTATTTAAGCTATGAAATCAGTACAACCATATCAGCATCACCTTGGGGGCAGGTTTCAAACCTGTCCCCTTTTCCTTACCGGCTCAGGTTTATTATAATAGTAGGCAAATGAGCATGAGACAACATTCAATTTAAATTACTTCGTAGATAAGTGACTTAAAAAGAGACTTCGAAAAGAATCATAGTCATCAACAGGGCCGGACAAATAAATATGTTACAGGCGTAATACCTGTCGGCATCGCTTATACGATACCGACAATTGGGATCTACTCAATTTTCCTCGCCATTTACTTCTTCCGGTTCTTCTTCTGATTCTTCTTCTGATTCTTCTTCCGTTTTTTGATCAAAAGCGTACTTCAGTTTTTTTCTGCCAAACACCCATACTGCAACAACACTTATTTCATACAAAACCAGAAGTGGAACTCCCATGAGCATCTGGTTGACAATATCGGGGGTCGGGGTCAGAATCGCGGCTATTATAAAGTTTATCAGGATGGCATACTTTCTGTTCTTATTGAGAAAGGCAACATCAACAACGCCAATTTTGGCAAGAAAGACCATGAGTATCGGCAGCTCAAAGATAACTCCAAAGGCAATCAACAAACGAAGTGATAAAGAAAAATATTCATTAACTGCCGGCATTGGACTCAGAAAGTCAGCAGAATAGCCTAACAAAAAACTAAAGGCCGGAGGAAAAACAACAAAATAAGCAAAAGCGACTCCGCCAAGAAAACAAACCGATGAGAGAAAAGAAAATGGCAGCAGAGCCTTTTTTTCGTTTTTATAGAGACCGGGAGCTACAAACTTCCATATCTGCCAGAAAATAACCGGACTGGCTAAAAGAACACCGCTGACCAGGGCTAATTTTAGATAAAAAAAAAGGCCTCCTGGTAGGAGGTAAAAATAAGAGTCGTTTGCTCGGGCAGCACCTCAAACAAAGGTTTTAAAAACCAGTTGCCGATATCCTTGACAAAAGCATACGACACAGCAAATCCAATGCCGGCGGCAATAAACGAAGCAATAAGGCAGCTTCGAAGCTCTGTTAAATGCTCAGTCAGCATCTGTTTTTTAAAATCTTCCATACCACCAGTTCAAAAAGATAGATGAATAAATGATAATTAAGCGACTTCCAAAAAGTGAGTAACCATAAATCGTCAAAGACAAAACATCAAACTGAAAATTACAAATAGTGTTCCCTGCAATAAATTTGCATTAAAACCCCGAACTTCTTTCGTATTGACAATGACATAGAAACTATATTAGTTTTCTGATAATCTTACCATACAAACAGGTTGGCCCATAACTACCTGTCTAGCACGAATTTTGGAGCAACAATGGAATCAATCCGCAACCAACTTCTAGATCTCTTTGAACAATTTTCTAATGATGACGCC
>JAAXQI010000222.1 GCA_012974315.1 Desulfobacterales bacterium
AGATGTGTATAAGAGACAGTTACTGGGGAGAAACGATCTTCAAGATAATGATGTAGGAATTGTTATAGGGCGCAATCAACCACCTTTGTATGCTATTGAAAACTCAGCAAGAGCTATCTTCGGTCTTGAAGAGGAACCTATAAGACTGGGTTCGACAAAAGTGCCACGCGCCTACAATATGAGGGATGGCTCCCATCAGTGGGTAGACGTGTGGGAGATGGTAGATGAGCGGTGCCAAATAATTATGGCACTACATAGAGAAAAACAGATAGTGCAAGGTGCTGACCGGTTGAGGATGATCCACAACAAAAACCAAAAAAGGGTGCCGTTGCGCCAAGTGGGCGGCCACCTCTAAAAGGTGCCAGAAATATTGAGGTCACCCCACCGCCACCCCCTGACCTCGAGTGGTTGGCCAGTGGCCAGATGCAGGAAAAAGAAATCGTGGAAGACACACCCATGGTTCTCATCCTGATGAACAAGGGCCCTGGGCTGAGTACAGTTAGAGAAGCCTATCAGGATGAAGGATTTTTACCGGGTTTTTCTGATTCACTTGACGACGCCATTAACAGGATGCGCTTCACCCCTTTTGCAGCCTTACTATTACACAGCCATTTTGAAGGAGATTCACTTGAGAGCAACAGCTTTCACATTTTCATAAAAAAAATGGCCATGATCAGGCGCCGCAATATTCACTACACTCTTATCGGACCAGAATTCCAGACACTTTATGATCTGCAGGCTCTATCAAACAGCGCCAATCTTGTGGTCAATGACAATGAACTTAGCAACTTCAGGATTATCCTGAAAAAATCCCTTCACGAAAGCCAAAAGCTCTTTGGCCCCCTGGCTGAATCCATGGTGAGCCAGGGCCGTATTACCAGTTCCATATGGCTTGATATAAAGATCAAGGCTGAACAGAAGATGAAAAGCGCTGTCCTAAAAGACCTGCTGGAAGTCAAGGGATAATATAATCAAATTATACTGTAGTTTTGTCGGCATCGTAGATAAACACCCTTTCAGGACACTCTTTTAAGGGTGCTTACCTGAGGGGTATACAACAACTGAAAAGAGACTTCGGATAAGCAAAACGCAGTAAAGACTTTGACTGAAGACTATTAACTGTATTTCGTACCCTAAAGGGCACTCTTTTTAGTAACCCCCTCGGAGTCTATCGCTTTCCTGAGGGGTATAAATGCCTTTAGCCTCTCTTTTACCCCTCACTCCTCACGCCTCACTCCTGTATCTTTAGCCTTTAACCTTTAAAACCTTCCTATCTACTTGCACGGTATCTCGCCACTGCACGATTATGTTCCTTTAAAGTCCTGGAAAAATGATGACTGCTATCATCTTTTGCGACAAAGTATAGATAATCAGTTTCAGCAGGAAATATAACGGCCTGAATAGTCGCCTCCCCCGGGTTGGTAATGGGACCCGGTGGAAGCCCTTTTATGATATAGGTATTATATGATGTGGAATTTTTTAATTCACTCTTCCTTAACGGACCTTCAATATAAGAGTTCCCGTAACGAACCGTAGGGTCGGCCTGCAGTCGCATGCCTTTTCCCAGACGATTGAGAAACACACTTGCGATCAGCGGCCGCTCACGGGAAAGACTGGTCTCCTTTTCAATTATTGCGGCAAGAGTGATAATCTCATGATGGGACAGGCTATGACGATAAGCATTTGAATTCCCCATTAATTTATTATATATCTGAAAATGCTTGGCCACCATCATCCTGATAATTCCCTCTTCATCTTGCTGTCCCCTTGAAAGATTATAGGTGTCAGGAAACAGGTAGCCCTCAAGACTGTCTGCCTCTATTCCCATTTTCCTCAAAAACTTCGAATCATCTGCCAGGGCAAAAAATTTGGTCCGGTCAATCCAGCCTTCAGCTTCCAGAATATCTGCAACTTTTGACATTTCTGTGCCTTCCGGCATGGTTACCGGCCGATAAAGCACTTTGCCTTCCTTGAGAAGATTAATGATTGCAATCGGTTTTTTACCTGTTTCAAAACGGTATTCTCCGGCCCGAAGTTTTGTTGCTGCCCCTGTCAGTATGACCAGCATGGAAAAGCGGCTATCATCCATGATGACTTTGTTATCGGCAAGAATATGTTCTATTTCAGATACTCTGGTACGGATAGGGATAACGACGTCTATGTAGCTATTCGGGGAGGGGGAGGCTGGACTAATTGCGTATACTCCGATCCACAAGAGCCACAATAGAGGAAATCCTAAAAAGAAAAGGCAGAAAACAGGAAGACGGAGACCAAGAATAGTCATGGGTTTGGAAGTGCCTAAAGTTACAAGTTCCGAGTGCCTAAAGTTGCGGGTTACGAGTGCCTAAAGTTTTGAGCTTTTAGCAATGGAAGCGAATAAAGCCAACAACTCACTACATTCTTGATAGTTTTGTTTGGCTTTTTTGATTTCTGATTACTTGTCCTTCCTGTGTTTTTGGAAGCAATGTCGACAAATTAATTATACTTACAGCAAACAAACGAGTTCTCTTTTCAAGATTCTGAGAAAACTCTTTATTCTTCATAACTTTAGTCACTCGTAACTTAAGGCACTCTAGGCACTTCTTCCTGTACCCTGTGCCTTTAACCTTTTGCCTTTAACCTTGCCTTTCTTCGTCTCCCTGAAGGCAATTTTTAAAATCTGGTCCATGTTCTTTACCGGAATAAATTCCATTTGGGCTCTGATATCCTTGGGAATTTCAACCAGATCCTTCTTGTTCTGATCAGGGATAATGACCCTTTTGATACCGGACCTCAGGGCTGCAAGAGCTTTTTCCTTGAGGCCACCAATGGGAAGCACCCTTCCCCTTAAGGTAATCTCCCCGGTCATGGCAACATCCCAGGCCATCTTTTTCCTGGTAATGGCTGAATAGAGTGAAGTTGCCATGGTAACCCCTGCAGAAGGGCCGTCTTTGGGGATAGCGCCGGCAGGAACGTGGATATGGATATCAACCTCTTCAAAATAAGACTCTCCAAGCTTAAATTCACCCATTCTCGACCTGCAGTAACTTAAGGCTGCCTTGGCTGACTCTTTCATTACATCGCCAAGTTGTCCTGTTAAAATAAGATTACCTTTACCCTTCATAATGACCGTTTCAACATAGAGGATTTCGCCGCCAGTCTCTGTCCATGCCAGGCCGGTGACCAGGCCTGGCTGGTCAATAGTCTCGACATCACATTCCGGTTGACACTTGGGAGGACCGAGATACTTGGGAAGGGTCTGCTTGGAAATAACATAGGCTCTCCGGCTGCCCTCTGCAATTTTTCGGGCGACCTTGCGACACACCTTGCCAATTTCCCTCTCCAAATTCCTCAAACCTGATTCCCGGGTATAGTGAGAGATGATACGCTTAAGGGTCTCACTGTCCAGCTTAATATGTTTTTCAGTGATACCGTTTTCTATCAGCTGCCGTGGCAGAAGATAACGGTTTGCTATTTCCAGCTTTTCCTCCAGGGTATAACCTGCAAGCCTGATGATCTCCATCCGGTCGAGGAGGGGGGACGGGATGGTGTCGGTAAGATTAGCGGTAGTGATAAACATTACCTTGGAAAGATCGTAAGGAATGTTCATATAGTGATCGGTGAAAGAAAAGTTCTGCTCCGGATCGAGCACTTCCAAAAGGGCTGAAGATGGATCACCTCTGTAATCTGACCCTACCTTGTCAATTTCATCCATCATGAAGACGGGATTGTTAGCAGCAACTGTTTTTAAACCCTGGATTATACGACCCGGCATGGCACCTATATACGTTCTTCGATGACCACGAATTTCAGCCTCATCCCGCATACCTCCCAGGGAAACACGATGAAATTTTCGTCCCAGGGCTCTGGCGATCGACTGCCCAAGTGAGGTCTTTCCCACCCCGGGAGGACCGACAAAACAGAGGATTGGACCCTTGGTCGACTTATTCAGTTGGCGGACTGCCAGGTACTCAAGAATTCTTTCCTTGACCTTCTCAAGACCATAGTGATCAGCATCAAGAACTTCCTTTGCGATCTTCAGGTCAAGCCTGTCGCGACTCCCCTTGCTCCACGGCACCTCGACCAGCCAGTCGAGATAGGTCCTGATGATGCCTGCCTCGGAGGAATCCGGGTGCATCATGTCCAAACGCTTAAGCTGCTTGGTTGCCTCCTTCTTTGCATGGAGCGGCATCTTTGCCTTACGTATTTTTTGCTGAAGTTCCTCAATTTCCTGGGCCCGGTCATCAACATCACCCAGTTCTTTTTTCAAAGCCTGCAGCTGTTCACGCAGATAATACTCCCGCTGCGACTTGGTCATCTCTTCCTTGGCCTCGGTCTGGATCTTCGCCTGCATGGTGGAAACCTCAAGCTCCTTATTGAGGTATTCTGCCACCAGCTTAAGTTTTTCCACAGGATCGAAACACTCAAGAATCGATTGAGCCTCCGGGATTTTCAGACGCAGATTTGAAGCAACCAGATCAGCAAGCCGGCCCGGGTCTTCTATGTTATTCATGATCATAATAAGATCCGAAGAGAGAATGCCGCGTAACGACATGATTTTTTCTGTCTGCTCCCGGACCGTACGCATGAGCGCCTCAACTTTAACGGTTACATCAGACATTTCCTGCTCTTCAACTACCTCAATCCGGACCGTAAAAAATGGGTCTTTCTGTTTGAATTCTTTGATTTTTGCCTTGGTCAGAGCCTGGACCAGAACTTTGAGACGGCCATCCGGTAATTTCAGGGTTCGCATTATCATGCTGACCATGCCAACCTCATAAAGATCCTTGGAGTCAGGATCCTCCTGGGTAGCATCCTTCTGGGTCAGAAGTACCAGGAGTTTGTCCTGGGTGAGTGCTTCATTGACTGCTGCTACCGAAGACGGCCTGCCAACAAAAAGTGGAATTATCATGGAATTAAAAACAACAACATCACGCACTGCCATCAAAGGCAGCTCATCTGGTATCTCAATATCCTGACGCTCAGCAAAATCATCAAGATTGGCATGAATCGAATCATCAAAACCCACAGGTATTTCCTCCCGTATAATAAAAGTTTCCAACTAGAAACATATTGTCTATTGTCTGTCTCTTATACACATCT
>JAAXQI010000226.1 GCA_012974315.1 Desulfobacterales bacterium
GGCTCGGAGATGTGTATAAGAGACAGGTTTTGCGTATCCGACATTTACCGCCGATGATTGCCGGCAGATCGGAAATGCCGTTGCCAAGGTTATTAAAGCTTTTGCTAAATCTCTTGATTTTAAAATGCTGCAGCCCGGTGACCGTTTCACTATTGTTTTAGATCAGGATAACTCCCTTTCCCGGGCTACTTATGAATCCGGGCTATTAAATACGCATATTTTAAAGCGCAATGAAGATGGTAATTATTCGGTAATCAGGCAAGCGGTTCCCCTTGAATACAGGGTTGAAAGGCTCTCCGGTGTTATTGAGTCTTCACTTTATGGTGCATTTGCTGAATTGGGTGAAGAACCCAAACTCATCCATGCCTATGCTGATATTTTTGCCTCTAAAATTGACTTTAACACGGAAACCAGAACCGGTGATACGTTCGAACTTCTTGTGGAAAAATATTATAAAGGTGAAGTTTTTGTTGGATATGGAAAAATTCTGGTTGCAGCTTACAAGAAACAGGATGTTGAATATCAAGGATATCACTTTGCCTCGGAAAATACGCCTTCCGGGTATTTTGATAGCAATGGAGTGGCCTTGGGAACCTGGTTCATACGCTCACCAATTCCATTTGGTCGAGTAACATCGCGGTTTACCATGAGACGTAAGCACCCTGTTGACGGTGTTGTAAGGCCTCACCTTGGGGTCGATCTGGCCGCGCCGAGAGGAACACCGATCATGGCAACAGCAGAAGGGAAAGTGGAATATATTGGCAGAAAGGGAGGTTTTGGTAAAACGATCATCCTCCGCCACCATGGCGGATATCAGACATATTACGGCCATTTGAACGGTTATAAAAAGGGTTTGAAAAATGGCAGTACTGTCCAGCAGAAAGATATTATAGCCTATGTTGGTTCGACAGGTGTATCCACTGGACCCCATCTTGACTATCGTATCAAGTACAATGGAGTTTTCAAGAATCCATTCGGTATAAAATTTAAGGCAAAAACCGTATTACAAGATGAGGAGTTGGCGCTCTATCTTCAGTCAAGTGCCAGGATTGCTGAACTCTTTAATGCAGACACAGGTGACAAAACCATACAGGTCAGGAATATAACACTGACCGAAGACCATACAATTTCCTTCCTGTAATCAGCATTTTATGTCAACTATTACCCCTTTCAATGTTGTCCTTGTAGAACCAGAAATCCCCCCTAACACCGGTACCACAGCCAGGTTGTGCGGAGCAACCGACACTATTCTTCATCTTGTTAAACCCCTTGGGTTCAGCACCGATGATAAACATCTGAAACGTGCAGGTTTGGATTATTGGGAATATATAAAAATTGTATACTGGGAAAGTTTTGATGATTTTTTAACCAAGCAGGATGAAAAAAAACTGTATTTCTTTACCAAGAAAACGGGTAGACCATATACGGAGGCGGAATTTAAACCGGGAGATTTCCTTATTTTTGGCAAGGAAACGAAAGGCTTGCCAGAAGAGGTAATTAGGCTGTATAAAGACCGCTGTTACACAATACCGATGAGTAATCCCAAGATCAGAAGCCTTAATCTTGCCAATGCCGCAGGAATCGTTTTGTATGAAGCCCTTCGCCAACAATCTATATGGTAAGATTTCAGCCTTCATGTTTTTGCTTGCTCTCGCGGAAAAAAATATCATTTAATTTAGTGGCTATAAACTATTTTCATGTAAATATTAAGTTATCGACAAGACAGAAGGTACTCTCCTGCGCTTGGTGCACCATGTAATCAATTCTACAGGTCGCTCCGCTAAATAATGCTGAAATCTTATAAAGTCCGGTTCATCCACTTATGGCTTAAAATTGGCCACGTGTCATTCGGAGTCTCCCTTCGGTCGCTTACCTCGAGGAGCTTGCGAAGAGAAATCTTAAAAAGATCTCTCCGGCTGACGGCCGTTCGAGATGACAACATGAAGATAGTTTCGAACCAGTTTTAATTTTATAACAACACGAAATTTGGAGGAATTTTCTCATGCCTGACCGCATTTATAATTTCAGCGCTGGTCCTGCTACCCTGCCCTATGAGGTGCTTTTGCAGGCTGCAAAGGATATTGTCAACTTCAATGATAAGGGAATCGGACTTATAGAGATGAGTCATCGCAGTAAGGATTTCATTGGGGTTGCTGATGCCTGTGAATCCCTGCTCCGTGAATTGATGGGTATTCCGGACAACTACAAGGTTCTTTTTCTGCAGGGGGGTGCCTCGACTCAGTTTGTCATGGTGCCAATGAACCTGCTCCAACCGGGAAAATCAGCTACATACCTGAATACCGGCACCTGGTCTAAAAAGGCCATTAAGGAAGCAAAGCTCTTCGGTAATGTCGATGTGGCTTATTCCAGCGAAGATACTGTTTTTAACCATGTTCCCCTGCCGGATGAATATGAGGCAGCAGCAAATGCAGAATACCTCTATTTCGTATCGAACAACACAATTTACGGGACACAATTTCATCAGTTCCCCGAGACTGGGACTGATCTGGTATGTGACATGTCTTCGGATATTCTGTCAAGGGAGATAGATGTCAGCAGCTTTGGGATCATTTTTGCCGGTGCCCAGAAAAACATGGGGCCTGCCGGTTGTACCGTCGTCATTATCCGCGATGATCTGTTGAATAAAACTCCGGACAACGTTCCTACCATGTTTCGTTATAAAACCCATGCTGATACGGGTTCTATGTTCAACACTCCGCCATGTTTTTCAATATACACAATAGGTCTTGTCCTTAAATGGCTGAAGAAACTGGGCGGGATACCAACCATCGAGAAAATGAACCGGGAAAAGGCGGAGCTGCTCTACCAGGCAATAGAAAACAGCGATTTCTATAAGGGCCATGCCAGATTTGATTCACGGTCGATAATGAATATTACCTTTAATCTGCCGACGCCGGAACTGGAAGCACAGTTTATCCGGGAAGCGACGGCTGTTTCATTTGATGGATTGAAAGGACACCGATCTGTTGGCGGCTGCAGAGCTTCAATATATAATGCCTTTCCCCGTGAAGGTGTTGAAAAACTTGTGGATTTCATGGTTGCGTTTGAAAAGGCAAACAGTTAGTACGTTTGCACAAGAAAAATGGCAGATAGGCATTGCATTACGAAGGAAACATAATTCGTCCTCCCAGTGAGGCCAACTCTATTATTCTGCAAGTCTCCGTTGGCTGTTCACACAATAAGTGTAAATTCTGCGGCGCATATAAAGGTGTACGTTTTCGCATTAAGGATGCAGCAACCATTAATGAAGATATCTCTTTTGCTGCAAGGTATTGCAAAAAGCAGAAACGGGTATTTATTGGAGATGGTGATGCCCTTATCATACCAACAGATCGATTGGCGGATATTTTTTCAAGTATAATGAAGTCTCTCCCCTGGGTAAACCGCATCAGCCTATATGGCAACGCCAAGTCCATTCTCAGGAAAAATAATGAAGAATTAGGGCGGTTGAAAAAGCTTGGTCTGGACAGGGTTTACATGGGACTTGAGTCCGGCCACACCCCTACTCTTAAAAAGATTAGGAAGGGAGTAAGTGCAGAGCAAATGATTGAGGCGGCGGGAATGATTCGAGAAGCCGGCCTTTTTCTTTCAGTCACTGTATTACTTGGTATAGCTGGAATTGCTGATTCTGAAATCCATGCCTCGGAATCAGGCAGGGTTTTGACAGCGATGAACCCGAACCAGATAGCAGCTTTAACTTTGATGCTCCTTGAAAACACACCCCTTTATGAGGATGCTCTTTCCGGTTCTTTCCAGTTGCCTGAACAGAAAATGCTCCTTGCGGAACTGAAAACAATGGTACAATGTATCAACCTGGACCGTGTACAGTTCCAGGCTAATCATGCCTCGAATTATCTGCCAATTTCGGGGAGATTGCAGAAGGATAAAAATAAAATTCTACAATTAATTGAAGATGGTCTTTCAGGCAGACAGTATCTGAAACAAGAATCCCAGAGAGCTCTCTGATACCCAATGAAAAAAACAGACCTTACAAATTTTACCTTGTCGCAGCTGACTGATTTTGTTCAGGGCCTTGGGTTACCAAAGTTTCGGGGTAAACAGATTTTTGCCTGGCTTTATCGTCCCAATATAACAGACTTTTCTCAAATGACGGACCTGGCCAAGGATCTTCGTGAGACCTTGACCTTTCATGCCAGTTTCCATTGGCCTGAAATTGATGCTTTAGAACGTTCAAAGGACGGTACAGTCAAATACGGATTTAAGCTCAAGGACAATAATTATATTGAGTCGGTGCTTATCCCTGAAGACGGCAGAAATACCCTTTGTGTTTCTTCCCAGGTAGGTTGTGCAATGGGTTGTGGGTTTTGTCTGACAGGAGGTATGGGTCTCAAGCGCAACCTGTCTCCTGGCGAGATAGTCGCCCAGGTTGTCAGAGTACGGAACTGGCTCCATGATGAGGCAGGTACTGAGTCTGTTTTAAGTAACATTGTGTTCATGGGAATGGGAGAGCCCCTGGCGAACTTTGATAATCTTTTAGTTGCACTGGAAATTCTTACAGATCAGCGGGGGCTTGATTTTTCTGATCGCAGGATCACAGTCTCCACCTGCGGCCTGGTACCGAAAATCATTGAGTTGGGGCAGAAAACAAAAGCAAATCTGGCTGTTTCCCTTCATTCTGTTGATGATTCCGTTCGTTCCAGATTAATGCCAGTAAATAAGAAGTACCCTGTAGCGGATTTGCTGGAAGCCTGTAAAAACTTTCCCATGCCGAAACGCAAACGGATCATGTTCGAATATATTCTCATAAAGGATCTTAATGATTCTGTCTCAGATGCAGAAAATCTGGCCAAAAGTCTCCAGGACATACCCTGCAAGATTAACCTGTTGCCGTATAATGAAACCACGGACCTTTCATTTCAGCGACCTTCAGATGAAACAATAGGACTTTTCCAGAAAACACTTCGGGAAGCAGGATATACAGTTTTTGTTCGATCGAGCCGGGGCTCTGATATTTCTGCTGCCTGTGGCCAGTTGGCCGGCAAAATGAGTTCTTGATTGTTTGTTGCAAAATGTTGTAATTTTACTTTTAGTGCTCTATTCTGAAAATTAAATAAAAAAACAGTTTATCATCC
>JAAXQI010000105.1 GCA_012974315.1 Desulfobacterales bacterium
TCGTCGGCAGCGTCAGATGTGTATAAGAGACAGATTAATGAGCGGTCATTTCTACAAAATTATATGGGTTGACTGACTTGTAGGGCATGCTTATATTCATGTTTTACTGATGGGAAGATTATTATTAAGGAGATAAAAAAATGCCTATTTACGAATATAGATGCAAGGATTGTGAGACGGTTTTTGAAACCTTTGTTTCATCTATTCCAGATGCTGACAAGGTAGTCTGCAAGAAATGTGAAAGCAAAAATGTGGAAAAGCAGATTTCTACATTTGCAAGCCGTTTGTCAGGCAGCTCAAGCAATGCTCCGGCAGGGGCGCTTTCCGGGTGTTCATCCAAGTCGGGCTTCTCCTGAGCATGACATTCTGGGGGCCAGGTGGTTCCTTTTATATAAGGGCTGTCAGTTTGATACTTTTAACTGGCGGCCCTGTTTTTTTGTCGGTCTCGGAATAAATAGATGTCAGTTGTTAGCCGACAACGGACATGTGTACCCTTGTAACTCTTTGATGATGCACCGTGGCTCTTGGTATGTTTTAGCTTTATACGAATTTATTCTCTCTTAGGGTAAATATCCCGCTGCTTGCAGCGTTATTGTTGGAAATATCCTTTGTTGAGATACCCCGTAGCTTGCTGCGGGGAGTTTCATTTTTTCTTCTTGAATATGTAGAGAGTCTCATTTTCTTTGAGCATGCCATAATCTTTTCTTGCCTTTTCCTCAAGATAGTCAGGGTCATTCTGGAGCCTGTCAATTTCCTCCTGTACGGCCTTGTTCTCTTCCCCCAATCTTTTGTTTTCAGCCTGGACCTTTTTTAGCTCTTCCTGGGCTCGAAACAAGTCCAGGATGCCCCTGTTGGGAGCAAAAATAATCCAGATTAAGAGAAATAGGGCGAAAAATAAACCTGCGTATGACAGGAGTTTTTTTTCGCGGCTGGTAAAGTTTTTGAGCATGAGTTCCTGTGCTGGATTGTCAAAAAAGGTTTTATTCCTGGATAAAATTATGTTTAGGATGGTTTGTTTCTCTTCACATTTAACGGATAAAAAGTATTATCACAGAATATGTGCATGTGCAATTGGAACCGGCTTAAATACGAAAGATTTTGTACCTTAAGAAAAAGGAACAGATTTTAAATCTGTCCCCAGGTGAACTCGTAATCATCGAATGAAAATTTACCTTGTCAGTGCTTGTTTATTGGGACTTAAAACCCGGTACGATGGAAGAGCTATTCCCTGTCATGCATGTAGGAAGGCAGTCGCAGGGGCAGTATGTATACCAATCTGCCCGGAACAGCTTGGTGGTCTGCCAACCCCAAGAATGGCGGCAAACCTGGTTGGCGGTGACGGTCATGATGTGCTTGCAGGACATGCCAGGGTGATTACCAGAAACGGTGAGGATGTAACTGAAAATTTTATCCTGGGTGCTCAACAGGTTTTAGAAATTGCCCGGCAACATGATATTGCAAAGGTGTTCCTCAAGGCAAGGAGCCCATCCTGCGGCATTGGGCCAAAGGTGGGTGTGACGGCAGCCTTACTTATATCTGAAGGTTATACAGTTGTTGAAATGGAATGATTTTTAAAATCTTTAACCTTTATCCGTTGTCGTCATATGAACCTGACGACGATTAATATTCCGTTTGCCTCACCCCTCATAACTTCATCATCTTCAGGACAATAATTCCTATTTCATAAAGCAGATAAAGTGGACCACCCATGAGCAGCATGTTGACAACATCAGGTGTGGGGGTCAGGAGTGCTGCCATGATACTGATGATGAGTACCGCGTAGCGGCGATGTTTCTCAAAGGTTTGACGGGAGCAGATTCCCACCTTTGCAGCAAATACCATAAAAATGGGAAGCTCGAATATTACCCCGAACGCCAGGATAAAGATGGTAACGAAATTTACAAATCTGCTGATGGCTATCACCGGCTTGAGCTGGTCGGATTGGAAGCCAAGGAGAAACTTGACGCCATAGGGCAGGGTGATGAAATAGCAGAAACCTGCACCAAGGTAAAAAAGTACGGTGGTAAAGAAGACAAAACAGGCAAGTGTTGATTCTTCGAGTTTGAATGGTTTGCCCAGGGCCATCCAGAAACAGTAGAGGATTCCCGGCATAAGGACAAACAGGGTCACAAATAAAGAAAGCT
The DNA here is from genome assembly GCA_012974315.1 of Desulfobacterales bacterium. Taxonomy (GTDB): domain Bacteria; phylum Desulfobacterota; class Desulfobulbia; order Desulfobulbales; family BM004; genus BM004. Next base: position 2,145 of record JAAXQI010000105.1, read on the forward strand.
TTACATGGGCTAGAAAAGGTTCAGCTACGGTAAAAAAAGACAGTTGCTGATCGAGGTGATTTTGCAGACCTGCAAGTACTGTGGGCGAAAGTACATAAAGGGCTCCAGTTCCTATGATGACTGAAAATCCAAGGAGACGGATTGATTTTCGAAGTTCTGACAGGAATATGAGGAGGTTGCTGTTTATTTTCAAGACGTTTTTACAATGTAATATTTGTCATTACTGGGTTACGCTGAAACTTGATATATTCGTAAAAAGTCTCGTAGTCATCAGCGGGGCCTAATAATATCAGTTGGTTACGTGCGTAATGCCTGTCCGCATCGTGTTTTCGAAGTCGGAGTTTATACCCCTCAGGTAAGCACCCTTAAAAGCAGGGCATAAACTTCGACTCCGAGGGGGCACAGAAAAGAGTGCCCTGAAAGGGTGCTTATCTACGATGCCGATAAACTTAGTAACAGAAAATAACGTTTTTCGCATGCAAAGACCGAAAGAGTTTCTTATAAAATATTTGGCAGCTACTGTGTAATTTTTCTCATTATGCGATTGACAGTACTGGTGTGTTTCACTAATAGTAGTTGCCTGAGCAAAGATCAACAATCATATTGCAAACGAAGATTCATTAAAAAAATATAAGGCCTGACTATGCTTGAATTACGTTTTATCAGAGAGAACCTGGAGCTGGTTAAAGAAAAAACAGAACTCCGGGGGATTAAAGACTCCAGGGTAGAGGATTTTGCAGCAGTCGATATAAAGAGGCGCAAGTTGCTTGCTGAACTTGAGAGTTTACGCAACAAACGTAAGACAGTCTCAAGTGAAATTGCTGAACTTAAAAAACAGAAGAAGGATGCCGACTCTCTGATTCTGGAAATGCGTGGGGCAGGAGAGCGTATTAAGGAACTTGAGAAGCAGGTGGCTTCTGTTGAAGAAAACCTGCAGGCTATCGTTATGGGAATTCCCAACCTGTGCGATGACTCTGTCCCGCAGGGTATGGATGAAAGTGAAAATGTTGAAGTCCGGCAATGGGGCAGTATCCCTGAATTTACCTTTGACCCTAAACCTCACTGGGAGATTGGTGAAGGTTTGGATATTCTGGATTTTGATCGGGCCGCAAAGCTTTCAGGGGCCCGCTTTGCCTTGCTCAAGGGATTCGGTTCAAAATTGGAACGTGGGCTGACCAATTTCATGCTTGATCTTCATACCCAGAAACATGGCTATATAGAGGTGCTGCCACCTTTTATGGTTAATTCCGCCTCGATGACTGCAACCGGACAGCTTCCCAAATTCGAGGATGACCTTTTCAAAATAAAAGATTGGGATCTCTACCTGATTCCCACAGCTGAGGTGCCTGTGACAAATATTCATCGGGATGAGACTTTGGCGGAAAAACAACTGCCAATCAAGTACTGCTCCTATACCCCCTGTTTCCGTTCAGAGGCGGGGTCATACGGCAAGGATACCAGGGGGCTTATCCGGCAGCACCAGTTTGACAAGGTTGAACTTGTAAAGTTCACCCGTCCCGAGGATTCTATTGACGAACTTGAAGCATTGCTGGCCGATGCTGAGGAAGTACTGCAGTTGCTTAAATTGCCTTACAGGGTTGTAACTTTGTGTACCGGGGATCTTGGCTTTTCTGCAATTAAGACCTATGACATAGAGGTTTGGATGCCGGCCCAGAACAAGTACCGGGAAATTTCGTCCTGCAGTAATTTTGGGGATTTCCAAGCCAGGCGGGGAGGTATACGCTACCGGCCCAGGGACAGCAAGAAAAGTGAACTGGTACACACCTTAAATGGCAGCGGCCTTGCAGTTGGCCGCACCCTGGCAGCCATCCTGGAAAACTGCCAGCGTGATGACGGCTCAATTTATCTGCCTGAAGTTCTGGAACCTTATTTCGAGAAGAGATTTTAGAACAGACACTAGTTAATCTCTATTCTGTTCCTTCCATTTTTCTTTGCCTGATAGAGCGCAGAGTCGGCCCGGGTTAATACAGCATTGCTGTTTGTATCTGTATCCAGGACAAGGGTAATACCGATGCTTATGGTGAACTTAATGGTTTCCTTTTCATAGGGGACAGCCATTTCTTCTATTTTCGCCCTGATGCGTTCTGCTATGATGGCAGCACCCAGGCTTGGCGTATTTGGCAGCATGACAATGAATTCTTCGCCTCCGTACCGTGCAAACATATCAGATTGTCGGAAAAGTTCTTCACACAATAGCACCAGTTTTTTCAGGGCAGCATTTCCGCCGGCATGACCATAGGTGTCATTGATCTTTTTGAAGTTATCGATATCTATGAGAAGGACAGATAATTTATTCTTATATCTTTTGGCAATGGAAAACTCCCTGTCAAATATCTGCATGAAGTATCTTCTGTTGTAGGCTCCCGTAAGGGCATCCTTTTCAGAGAGTTCTTTCAGCTGGTCTTCAAGTTTTTTCCTGTCCGTGATATTGATGGCCAGCCAGATGACGGAATTAATTTCACCACCCTGATCCTTGATGGGGTAGACCCGGCCTTCAAACCATTGCACGCTTTTGTGGCCGTCCAGGGGAGAGCCTGTAATATCTTCCGGACCAAGCTGGTATTCGAGGGTCTTTAGGGAATTGTCCTCTATGGACTCAGAGATTGTCTGCATAAAAGTGTCTGCCAGTGATTCAGGCATAACGTCGTGCAGATATTTATTAATGAGAAAGTCGCCGCTGTGGTAGAGTGACCGCTCCTTGCCGCCAATCACATCGAGGTACTTGCCAAACTTGTCAATGACAAAGATCGGATCCGGCAGGGTCCTGGCAGTCGATTGAAGCTGCTGCTCTATGGCAAAAAAGTTCTGTTCAACCGATTGAAGTTTTTCCCATATATCCATAGTAGTTACCTGTTAAGAAACAATTGGCACAAACTGATTTAGTCTTCTCAATCCGTACTTCTTAAAAC
>JAAXQI010000110.1 GCA_012974315.1 Desulfobacterales bacterium
CTGTAAGGGGGAAACCATGCCAAAAAAAGTAATGTTTTTATTAGATAAAAGTGATGACGAAAAAAACACCCTGGATGCCCTCCGTTCAACCCTTGGGCTTTCCGTTGCCAACCACTACGCATTTGCTGTAGTCATGAATCATACGTTGGGCAAATTTGATGATTACAACGCTGAAAATCTTGAGTGGATCCGCGATATGGAAGGAGAAGCATATTCCACTGAGCAGGCCAATGTTGATACCAATACCTTAACAGCTATCACGCTTGAAGAGGTTGGTCAGAAGCTCAGAGAGATTGATGTAATCGTTCCCTACGGCAACTAAAGGCTCACGCTAGATACGAAGGAGATAATAATTATGAAAATGTTACATGTATATCGCTCAGAACCTTCAGAAGACACAAAAAAACTTGTTGAAATCGTCTCCGAAGGAAGAGAAAGCGACAGCTTTGATCTTACTGCAGATAGTCCTGATTATGATGCCCTGGTGGATAAAGTCATGGCAGCAGACCAGACCATCTGCTGGTGGTAATAGTTTTTTTATCCGAATAAACAAAAAGGGGCCCAACAGGGTCTCTTTTTGTTTATTCCTTTTTTTGACGTAACTTCAGGATAGTCATTGAACCTCCCTGCAACTCCTTTCATCTCCGTTATCATACCTAATCACAACGGTGAAAAAACCATCGGCCTGTGCTTGGAGGCCGCCTATAACTCCGCTTTTAGCAACTTTGAAATAATAGTTGTAGACGATTGTTCTACAGATGGCTCGGCAGCCATTATTGCCCAGTACCCGTGCAGGATTATATGTTTATCAGAGCATGGCGGCGCATCCAAAGCAAGAAACACCGGGGCCCAAAACAGCAGAGGCGATGTTCTTTTTTTTATTGATGCTGACTGCCTTCTGCAGCCGGATACATTAGCAAAGGCTGCATCAGCCTATATGGAAAGTGGCCCCGAGGTCATCATTGGCGGAACATATACCTTGCTGCCCTATGATCAGGACTTTTTCAGCACATTCCAATCAATATTCATTCACTATTCAGAGACCAAGAATGTCCAGAATCCTGACTATATAGCCACCCACGCCATGCTTATACAGGCAGACATTTTTAAAAAAAGTGGCGGCTTTAATGAAGATTTCATGCCCATTCTGGAGGATGTCGAATACAGCCACCGGTTAAAAAGGATGGGGTACAGAATGCGCCTGGACCCTGCTATTCAGGTGCACCATATTTTTAATTTCACCTTGACAAAATCACTCCGCAACGGGATACGCAAAGCGAAATACTGGTCCATTTATTCCCTGAAAAACAAAGACCTGGTCTCTGATTCCGGCACCGCCTCCCAGGAATTGAAATTCAATGTACTTTCATGTTTTGCAAATTTCTTTCTTCTGCTTCTTGGCTTGGTGCTGCAGAACTGGATTATTATCGTGCCGATTCTCCTGCTTTATGCCGCCAACATTTACTTTAGCCGGCATTTTATAAAATCTTTTCATAAAGTCCGTGGTTCTTATTTTGCAATCTCCGCTGTCCTGTATTATACATTTATATATCCTTTTGCTGTGGGCATCGGCGCTTTCAGCGGTATTTTCAGCCACCATTTCGGTTTCAGGCCATGACTTTTTCCCCTTTTCGCCACCTGGATTCAATCCTGTGGAAAAGAAAACCGATACAATTCACCTTTTTTTTAACCCGCAGGTGTAATGCCAAGTGCCCTTTCTGCTTTTATATCTCAAAACAAAACGGAGCCGCTTCAGCTTCACCGGAACTTTCAATTGATGAAATTGAAAGGATAGCCCCTCAGCTTGGCAAGCTTCTCTGGCTTGCATTTTCTGGCGGCGAAATCTTTCTGCGTTCTGATCTTGTTGAAATCACAAAGCTTTTTTATAAAATTAACAGGCCGGCAATCATTCTATTGCCCACAAACGGCCTGCTGCAGGATACAATTTATCGTAATGTTGAGGCTATCCTGCGCGCCTGTCCCAACAGTTCTGTCGTGGTTAAACTCTCTTTGGACGGGCCTGAAGCAGTGCATGATGAACTGCGCGGTGTTCCCGGCAGCTTTCAGAAAACATTGAATACCTGTTCCGCCCTGGGAGAGCTCATTGATAAATATCCCAATTTTGAACTGGGCATAAACACCGTGTTCTGTCAGGCCAACCAGGATCTTGTTGATGGGGTTATAGACTTTGTACAAACTCTTCCCTATATTAAAACCCACACCGTCTCTTTGATTCGGGGTGAGGTTTTCCGGGATGACCTGAAACAGGTTGATCTGGAAAAATACAAAACGGTTATTGACAGGCTGGAGTCCGATCTCAAGAAACGACAAGCAGCTGTTTACGGCTTCCGGGGGGCTAAACTAAAAGCTGCGCAGGATATTCTCCAGCGCCGCAATATTTATGAAGCTGCCCTGCATAACAAAAGAACATCCCCTTGCTATGCCGGCAAATTAAACCTGGTTTTAACAGAAACGGGAAATCTCTACCCCTGTGAGGATTTTTCCGAGAAGATGAAATTCGGCAATGTTCGGGAGGCTGAATATGACCTGCAGAGGTTGGTGGAATCGGACCAGGGCCGAAAAATTTTACAGTTTATTGATAATAAAGGATGCTGCTGTACCCACGAATGCTATTTCATGACCAACATCCTCTTTAATCCAAGGCGCTACCCCGCCCTTCTCAAAGAGTACCTGCAACTGTAACCCGAATTATTCGTGCCGCCTGAACAGATCCTTTTTTGTTTGCAGCCAGAAAAGGCTTTTCACCCCCTGCCAGGCTATCACAAGATCATTCATGCTCCGTAGAGCCAGCAGCCTCCGCCAGAGAAATTTGGGCCGGGAGTAAAATTTTTTCAGGGCCAGCTGCCGCAACTCGGCTATCTCCTCCCTGGTCATCGTGTAGGGAGTAAAAGCTGCTCCCTGGTAGGTATAATCCGACAAGTCCTCGGACATTGTTCCATATTTCTCAATATTATCATAAAGTTCCGTTCCTGGAAAAGGCGTGATAGCATGAAAATTCGCTATATCAGGATCCAGGTCCAAAGCAAATTCAATGCTTTTTAAGCCGTCCTCGTAGGTCTGTCCGGGTATGCCAAAGAGAAAAGGGGTGTACACTGTAATGCCAACCTCTTTTGCGGCCTTGACCGCTTTGCGGATCTGGCCTGGAGTGATGCCCTTGCGAATGGTGTTCAAATCTTTCTGCACCCCGCTTTCAGCTCCAAATAAAATAGCCCAGCAGCCTGCCTCCTTAAAGGCCTTCAGCAGAGGCTTGTCCACCTGATTCACGACCGCTGAGGCAAACCAGGTAAAATCAAGGCCCCGCTTCTTTATCTCCCTGGCTATTGTCATGGCTCTGTTGTAGTCGCCAGCCAGGGTATCATCAATGAACTTTATTTCCCTGTAGCCCTGGGATAAAACCAGCTCCACCTCTGCCATGACATTTTCAACACTGCGATACCGTATGCCGCTTTTGCGGTATTTATCTATCTGAAAACAGTAGAGGCATTTGCGGTTGCACCCCCTGGCGGTCATGATGACCGCCACCGGTCTTCTCTTATAGGTGGCAGGGGGGGGTATATATTTTCCAGCCTCTCCCAAAAGTTCCCGGGCCGGAAAGGGCAGGGAGTCAAGATCCGTTATGAGGGGCCGTGGTTGATTTTTTCTGATCTCTGCTCCAGAGCGAAATGCCACTCCTTTAACCCCGTCAAGGTCCGCGCCCGACTCGAGCCTTGCGAGTATTTCCACCACCGTTATCTCGCCCTCGCCAGTAACCACCGCATCCATTTCAGGGCAATCTTCCAAACATTTTTCCTGCAGAGCTACAGGGTAAGGCCCGCCGACCACAATAAAAACCCTGTCAAAATTTTCTTTAATGGCAGCAGCGGCCTTCATGGCCTTTTTCCAACCAAAAGCAGTTGAATACAGGCCGACAAACTCGGGACCGTACTCTTTAACCTGGACCATGATCTCATCATGCTCCATAAAGGCACCGTTATAAAAGCGTACCTCGTGGCCGGCCTGCTGCATTGCTGCGGCAACATATAATGTGCCCAAGGGCTGCCAGTAGTTAATCTGCGACCCGGCCGTTTTAGAGGAAAAAATATCCTCCGGCACCCAGGCTGGTATGATAAGAGCACATTTCATCTTTTGCTATAGACCTTCCCTTCCTGGTTAATTGAATAATACGATCCGGCAGACTGGAGTAATTATAGTTATCATTATATTAAAAATCTTCCTGCTCAAAATAAAAATACCAGGGGAGCCACACGTAGGTGATTCTCCTGGTATAAAACAACAATTCTCTTTAGCCAACTTAAAAAAGAGGCTTTTGTGCATTTACTAAAAGAAAAAAGGGTACAGCAAAAACATTATTATTTCACAATCATCACCGGGCATTCAGCAGTATTTGCCACTTCTCTGCTGACGCTTCCCATGAAAAGTCGAGACCTTTTCCCCCTGGAACCAATGATAATCATGCTGGCATCTTCATCTTTGGCAGTCTGAACAATTTCTTCAGCCGGTATGCCAGATTTTACCATTGTCCGCACATTGGGAACCGGTGACCTTTCTTCAAGTGCGCTTTTGTAAAAGCCTAATATTTTTTCAGCTTTTTCGTCCATGGCTTCCTGGAATTCAGTACCCTGAATTACATCCCTGAGAGTACTCAGTTCAGCATCACCAAGCATCTCGTCCATAAGAGACCTGCCTGCAAATTTTTCAACGTACAGCAGGATAATCTCTTCAGGTGCCATGCATTTGCAGATTTGCGTACATTTCGCAAAGATTTCTTTGGAACTTTTCGTATCATCAACTGCGATCAATATTTTATTCATCACATTCACCAATTATCGGTTACCGAGAATCCATATCATATTTGCCTGATGGCCCCCGTATTCATATACTCTTACCGTCCTGGAGGAGCACCATAGCCACCTGAGGACGGAGGAGGAGCGCCATAACCACCTGAAGACGGAGCTGGTGGTGGAGCACCATAACCGCCTGAGGACCTTGGTGGTGGAGCGCCGTAACCGCCTGAAGGTTTTGACGGAGGGGCTCCATAACCACCTGAGGAC
>JAAXQI010000236.1 GCA_012974315.1 Desulfobacterales bacterium
ACCCAGAGCCAGACAGAACTTCCTGCTGACCTTAGCAGCATAATGGAGGAGTTTAAAAAGGGTTCCGAGGCAATCAACGCAGAACTGGTTGCCCTTAAAGAGGATCGCCATGCCCTTGATTCTCTGAAGAAAAGCCTCGGGGAAGTTATTTCCTCGGCCAAAGAAGCGGGGCCGGCAATGACTCCGCAGATCCAGGCAGAAAGTGGGAACCTGGCAAAAACCCTTGACGAATTCCGCCAGGGAACTGAAACCATGGGTGCCGAACTGGCTAGCCTTAAAGAGGAAGTTGGCTCCATTCAGCAGATTCGTGAAGAGATTAAAGGAGAGCTTAAGGAGCTGTTTAAATCTTATTTTGATGATCTTGATGCAAAACTCTCTCAAGCAACCCCTGCGGCGATATCTGCTGACCCGAAGCCTGAAGCTGCTACTGCTGGAGTAAAAAAGAAGCCACTGCCAGCAGCAATTATTAAAGAGAAACCTGATGACCTGCCGGAAGACACCAGGCTTCCCGATTTTGCAGAGCAAGATGAAACGTTTGATGATGATCTGGAATTCTTAACCGAAGATGACCTGCTTGATGTTGACAAGCTCAGGGGCATCTTCCAGTCCGCCCTGGATGGTTCCACCAGCGACACCCCTAACAGCCGTGAAGATGATGATGGCCTCAGTGCTGATCTGCTATTTCTTGAGGATGACATTATGGAAGATGAGCATGAACCGAAAGTAACATTTTCTTTGGATGAGGAAAATGTTGACAAAAAATCAAATAAACCCGGAAAAACCAGATAACAACCAGCCCCCTTTCCTGGTTATACTATGGACTGTATAACAGACCTGAAAAACAACAGCCTTGCTTTCAATGTCTATGTGCAACCCCGTGCCTCAATGAACAGGGTTGCTGGAATGCACGGCAACGCCATCAAGATCTGTATAACTGCACCACCTGTAGAAAACAAGGCCAATGGAGCTGTTATTCATTTTTTTGCTGACCTTTTTGGTGTTCCGAAATCTACCGTTTCAATAAAAAGCGGTAGACAAGGGCGTAACAAAAAAGTTTTAATACAGAATCTTGCCCTGGAAGAGGCGGAAGAAATTCTTTCCAGGGCATTACCCAAAACATGACAAGGTGTACCATGAAGAAAACATTCCAATTCCTCACAATTCTGCTGCTGATCTTCCCGGCTATTACCTATGGTGAGTGCCTGGAAGGCGACTGTGCTAATGGCTTCGGCGTCTATATCTTCCCGGAAGGGGGTCAATATGCCGGAGAGTTTACAGGTGGAGAATTTGCGGGTCAAGGCAAACATGTTTATGCTGACGGCAACCGCTATGAGGGGACGTTTGAAAACAGTACTCCCCATGGCGAAGGAACATTAACCTATGCTGATGGCTCCATATACAGCGGACAATTTGACCAGGGTGTAATAAGCGGCAAGGGGTCTATAGTCTTTCAGAATAACAGCAAGTATGAGGGTGAATTTGTTGACGGAGTATTTCATGGCAAGGGCACCTATACCTATAGCGACAAAAGCCAATACAACGGGGAATTTAAAAAGGGTCTGCCCGACGGCCAGGGAACATTATATTCCGATGGCCAGGTGTACAAAGGAGAGTTTAAAGAGGGAGAACATTATGGCAAGGGAACCATTACCTATTTTGACAAGTCTCAAGAGATAGGGGAATGGAAAAACGGAGAGTTCGTTGTTTCGCAAAAGATAAAAGCACCCGGGAAAACAAAAACTGCGAAAGAGGAGGGGGTGCCTTTTGGTGGTGAAGACTTTACCCCTCAGGATTTCTGGAAACCTGAGCAGGAACAGGAAAACCTCTTTGCACCAGAAAACTTCTCAGCAGAAAAAGAGTATAAACCTGAGGATTTCTGGAACCCTGCGCAGGAACAGGAAAACCTTTTTGTGCCAGAAAACGTCTCAGCAGAACAGAAAGGTGGGAATTAATTTCTCCATGACAACTTGAACGAAGAGAAGATCCGGGCAATACATTAATTTATTTGTCGAAAACCCCCTCCAGTCATACAAGCTGAACCATGGCCCTGTTCGCCAGGAGCAGCCCTTTCTTGGTAAGCCGCAGCCTGTTGTCCTTTTCTTCCAGAAGCTTCTGCTTGAGCAACGATTCAAGCGTTTCCCCATAATACTTTTGCGGCGTCACTCCATACTGTTTCTCAAGCAGGGAGATTGAAACACCTTTAGTCATTCGCAACCCCATGATTACCGATTCCCGGAATCGTGCATATAACGGTAAAAATTCCGCCTCCTTAAAGGGTTTCTGCTGCATTTTGATCATATTTATAAAACGTTGCGGATCTTCTTCACTTTGGATTCTTACCCCTGAAAAACAGGAAACTGCGCCGCTGCCCAATCCGATATAGCTGCCATTTTCCCAATAATTAATATTATGTCTGCACTGGAATCCTTTCAGGGCATAATTTGATATTTCATACTGTGCGTAACCTCTTGCAGAAAGAATTTCCTGGGCAAGCTCAAACATTGACAGGGTCGCATCCTCATCCGGAAGGTTCAGCCTCCCCTGGCGAACCTGATCAGCAAAAGGTGTGGACTCTTCTATAGTCAACTCATAGACTGAGAGATGTTCGGGGGCTAATTCAACAGCCATCTCCAAAGATTTTTTCCAGCTTTCCAGGTCCTGACCAGGCAGGCCAAACATCAAGTCAAAACTTATATTTGTGAATCCAGCACCCCTTGCATATTTTACCGCCTGTATACCATCCTGGGCTGAGTGTTTTCTGCCAATGCCTTTCAGCATGGCATCTGAAAATGACTGAACTCCTATGCTGAGCCGGTTGATTCCTGCCTCAATGGACTTTTCCAGCATGGTCTTATTGACTGTGTTGGGATTAGCCTCCATTGTAATTTCAGGCGCCCTAGGGGATCCAGCTGTAAAATCAAACCCATCAAGACATGCTGTAACAAAGTCAGCCATGGCGGACATATCAACAGTTGGGGGAGTTCCGCCCCCTATATAGAGCGAATGGAATTTCCTGGCCCTGGACCAGGGATGCTTGGACATATCTCTTGCCTGTTGCCTGAGGGCCCGCATATACCGGTTTTTTATATTGGCATTCACGTCCTGATAGGACACAAATGAACAGTACGGACACTTGGTCTGGCAGAAGGGGATATGAACGTAAATTCCAGCAGCCCCTTCGAATGATTCAGGGCTCAATTGCTGCTGTTTCGTGTTGGGCCTGGAAAAGACCATCCTACTGGTCCAATATTCGACTGCACTCTTCGCCAATGGTAGCCATTATGCCATGGTCGGCAAAGCTAAACGTCTTTTCAGAGTTGCCTATGATCAGGTGGTCCAGCAGCCTGATATTCATGAACGAGCATGCCAGGTAGAGCGTCCGGGTAAGTTGATGGTCCTGTATGGATGGCTCAAGGTTTCCAGAAGGATGGTTATGGGCAACGACCATTGCGGAGGCATTGAGCTCAAGGGCAAGTTTCACCAGTTCACGGGGATAGATGGCGTTTGAAGCAACTGTACCGCGGGCTACAACCTGGGTATCAACTATGGCGTGGGATGAATCAAGAAAAATTGCCGTCATGACCTCATGCTGCAAATCCCGCATGGAGTGGATCAGGTATTCAGCAACCTGCCGGGAGGAGTGCAGGTACTGCTTTTCCTGCAGCCGATGTTTTAAATATCGCCTTGCTACTCCATGCAGAAAATGAATGGCAAAGCTGTTGCTCGGTCCCACCCCTTTCACTTTCTGAATTTCAGAGGCAGGAGCCTCAAGCACGTTAGGCAGCGAGCCAAACTGCTTTAGAAGACCCTTTGCCTGTTCCTTACAATCTTTGCGGGGCGTACCGAGAATAAGCAGAAGTTCAAGTACCTCTGCGTCAGTGAAAGCCTCAATGGAGCGCTGTTGGAATTTATCCTTTAAGCGCTGCCTGTGCCCGACACCTTTTTCCTGCCAGTCCTCTTTCTTCACCTGTATCCTTAGGGCTTTTTTCACTCCTTAGTCAGTTCCCGGGAAAATAACTGATTAGCCAGCGTAGGATTGGCCCTTCCTTTAGTCCTCTGCATGAGCTGCCCGACAAAGTACCCCATGAGCTTTGTCTTGCCAGCCCTGAAGTCTGCTGCCTGCTCCGGATTTGCCGCGACAATTTCCCTGACTATGGAAAGCAGTTCTCCTTCGTCGCTCACCTGCACAAGGTTTTTTTCTTTTACCAGGGTTTCCGCATCCTTCCCGGATGCCATCATATCCATGAAAACCGACTTGGCGATTTTGCCGCTTATTGTCCCCTTATCAATCATATTGAGCAGGCCGCCCAGGTTTTCCGGGGAGATAGGACAGCCGCTAATATCAATACCTTCCTCTCCTTTAAGTTCACGCATGAGTTCAGTCATCATCCAGTTACTGAGCTTCTTCGCCTGGGGATATATCTTAAGAGCGCCCTCAAAATAATCAGCAAGCTCCTTGGAAGATGTCAAGACCTCCGCATCATATTCTGGCATCCCGAGAGCAGAAATGAACCGCTCTTTGCGCTCAACCGGCAGCTCCGGAAGTGTTTTCCTTATATCCTCAATCCAGGCCTCATCAATCACCACAGGGATCAGGTCCGGGTCTGGAAAATAGCGGTAATCATGAGCCTCCTCCTTACCCCGCATGGAGTTTGTAACATTTCTGTCTGCGTCCCACAGAAGGGTTTGCTGAACAATCTCTCCGCCGTCCAGCAGGATATCACGCTGCCGTCTTATTTCATACTCCAGAGCCCGTTGAACATTACGGAAAGAATTCATATTTTTCAATTCAGTGCGGGTCCCGAGTTCCTCTTGACCAACAGGACGCAGCGAGATGTTGGCATCACAACGGAAACTCCCTTCCTGCATATTGCCGTCACAAATATCAAGGTAACGGACAATGGCATGCAGCTTTTTAAGATAGGCTGTTGCCTCTTCGGGGGAGCGGATATCCGGCTCACTGACAATCTCCATCAACGGCACACCTGTTCTGTTCAGATCAACGTAGCTCTTTGGTTCACGCCCATCATGGACAAGCTTACCGGCATCCTCTTCCACCGGATAAAAATAATTCTTGCGTGCAAAACGGTTTGGCGAGGTAATGGTGCAATGTGTTGCCAGTGCCATCTTCAGCGTATACTCGACTACTTTTTTATTCAGAACAGGCAAGACACCGGGCATGCCAAGGCAGACCTGGCAGGTGTTGGTATTGGGAGGAGCACCAAACGATGTGGAGCAACCGCAGAATATCTTGCTCTTGGTTTTTAACTGGGCATGAACTTCCAGCCCCATTACTGGTTCAAAATCCATCTTTTACTCCATCAATTCTCTGCGCCTTTCGCAATCCAGGCTTTCAGTCCGGCCTTTTCCTGCGACCAGCCTGAGCTTATTCTAATTTTCAAAAACATGCGAAATAACTCATCAATAGTCTGCATGACTTCCTCAGACATCCCGATCCTCTCAAGAATTTTTGCTTCCCAGGCAAGAGGATCGGAAGAATCATCACTGGACGATACTGTCTTTGGCCAGCTGACATTCCGGAACTCAAACAGGGTTGCCGACAGAGAGAATCGCCACTCATAATCACCTTTGGCCAGGTAAACACGGGCCTGTTCAAGCTTTTTTCCCATGAGCAGGCCTGTTCGTGCCTCCTGGAGTTCCGTCTGCAAGCCGTTGCAGATAAGTCTTTCCAGCGATTCTCCTTCTCCGGACTCAAGGCGCATATGCTTTTCAAAGACGACCTGGATATCGCCTGCTCCCGGCAGGAGTATTGCCCCCCCCCTCTCTTCGCTTTTAAACCACAACCACGTAAGAAATTCCTGGCCCAAAAACTTTTTCTCTGAAATTATATCAACTAAATCCATCTATTATATTTCCTTATAGTCGTCCTGTATCATTGTTCAATTGCTCCTGTCTCACCCATGCCCTTAATTCAGACAAGTATTTCAGGTTGAATCTCCTTAAGCCTCTCCTGCTGAGAATCGTCAAGAAGATTGGCAGCGGCAAGATAGGGAACCTGCAGAATGACGGTAAACCCAAAACACTCCTTGAAAAAATCTTCCAGGATGGATTGGGCCTTTGTGCTGATGGAAAAAAACAACACCGTATTATTTGCCAGGTTCCAGGACAACTCATAGACAGACGGGACGGGCAAAGCCTTTTTGACCAGCTGCAAGCGAATGTCCTCCTTGATCTGGACGCGTTGACTTCTGCTCAAACGGGGGATCTGCCTCTCTTTTTTAAGCCGATCCTCCTCCTTTAGAGAAAACTTTTTCAAAAGGGTTGGTGAAACCTTCCTTTCGTCAATCCTCATTGCAAGGACGATCTGGTCGCCCACCGCATATGAAGCATGCGCAAAAGTACTGTCGAACATATTATCGACTGACACCCAGCCAATCGAATACTCGTCAAATGTCTCGTCAATATCCCGAAAGGAAAATTGAGCAATCCGCTCGGCAGCAAAATCCCAGAACTTGTCTGGAAGTTGTCCTTCTACAGAATACCGGACAAACGTTGATGTTCTTGATAGCAATCCCATATAAATAACTCCTGTGCATCATGAATTCTTAACACATATAATTTATTTGTATTTAATGACCATGGTCTATAGCAAACCCTTTGTTACTCCTCAAGCTTTTTACTTTTCAAGCGGTATCAATTTTCTCTATCCTGAAAAAATCTTTCATTTTTACGATCTCAAAGACTTGACATCAACGGTCTGCTATTGTATGTATCCCTCTTTCTGCGTGGGTCGTTAACTCAGCCGGTAGAGTATCTGCCTTTTAAGCAGAGAGTCGCGCGTTCGAGCCGCGCACGACCCACCAATACATAATAGACCTTACGTCCCCATCGTCTAGCCAGGTCCAGGACACCGGCCTTTCACGCCGGCGACACGAGTTCAAATCTCGTTGGGGACGCCA
>JAAXQI010000033.1 GCA_012974315.1 Desulfobacterales bacterium
GACTTATAGTATAAAATCGACCAAAAAGTTTCATTTTGCCCCCCAATTGGGACATTTCAACTTACTAAATTTTTACTTAGGAGAATTTGACTTATGTCAGGATATCTTTTTACATCGGAGTCCGTTTCAGAAGGGCATCCGGATAAAGTTGCCGACCAGATCTCAGATGCCATACTGGATTCAATCCTGGAACAGGACACACAAGCAAGAGTGGCCTGTGAAACAATGGTTACAACCGGCATGGCCATTATTGCTGGAGAAATAACCACTTCCGCCTGGGTGGATATGCCAAGTATCGTCAGAGATACAATTAAGGAAATTGGCTACAATTCTTCAGAAATGGGTTTTGACTCCCAATCCTGCGCCGTGCTCACATCAATAGATAAGCAGTCGCCGGATATTGCCGTTGGCGTAAATGAAGGGTCGGGGCTTGATCTTGACCAGGGTGCTGGCGACCAGGGGTTGATGTTCGGCTATGCCTCATCTGAGACCAAGGTTCTGATGCCCATGCCCATAACCTATGCCCACAGACTCATGAAGCGCCAGGCTGAAGTCCGCAAGGCAGGGTTGTTGCCATGGCTGCGTCCGGATGCAAAGAGTCAGGTTACAATTGAATATTTAGACGGTAAGCCAAAAAGGGTTGAAGCAATTGTCATTTCCACCCAGCACAACCCGGATGTCAACTATAAAGACCTGAAAGAAGGCGTCATGGAAGAGATCATAAAACCGATCATACCCGGCGACATGGTTGACAAGGATACAAAATACTTTATCAACCCGACCGGCCGTTTTGTTATCGGTGGACCTGTTGGCGACTGCGGTGTTACCGGACGCAAAATAATAGTAGATACCTACGGCGGCATGGGCTCACACGGTGGCGGCGCCTTTTCCGGTAAAGATCCAAGCAAGGTGGACCGTTCTTCATCCTATATGGGAAGGTATGTAGCCAAAAATATTGTGGCGGCGGGCATTGCCACTGAGGTTGAGGTGCAGATTGCCTATGCTATCGGTATTTCAAACCCGGTATCCATTAATGTTAATTCTTTCGGAACCGGAAAAATAGAAGACAATAAAATCAAAGAATTGATCTATGAACATTTTGACCTGAGGCCTAAAGCTATTATTCAACACCTTGATCTTCTCAGGCCTATATACAAAAAAACTGCCGCCTATGGCCATTTTGGCAGGGAGCGGGCGGAATTCACCTGGGAAAATACTGATAAGGCCGACGAATTGAAAAGCGCCGCTGGAATCTAGTTTTACTATTGAGCAGTAGAGACTACTTGAAACACAAAGGAGCATGGAATCACCATGAGCAAAGATATGAATGATAACGCCGATTTTAAAGTTGCAGATATAAACCTGGCAGATTGGGGCAGAAAAGAAACTAATATTGCCGAAACAGAGATGCCGGGGTTAATGGCAATCCGGAGTAAATATAGCGCCCAGAAACCTCTTAAAGGCGCCAGAATTGCCGGCTGCCTGCATATGACCATCCAAACAGCCGTGCTTATGGAAACCCTCATAGAGCTGGGCGCAGAAATCCGCTGGTCATCCTGTAATATTTTTTCCACCCAGGATCACGCAGCTGCGGCCATGGCTGCGGCCAATATCCCGACCTTTGCCTGGAAAGGGGAGAATGAAGAAGAATTCTGGTGGTGTATTGAGCAGACAATTTTCGGACCTGACGACTGGCGGCCTAACATGCTGCTGGATGATGGCGGCGATCTGACCGTGATAATGCATGAGAAGTACCCGGAGCTGATGAAAGATGTCCGTGGCATAAGCGAGGAGACAACGACCGGTGTACATCGACTCAATGAAATGATGCAGAAGGGCACCCTGCTTGCACCAGCCTTTAATGTCAATGACTCAGTGACAAAATCAAAATTTGACAATCTCTACGGCTGCAGGGAGTCCCTGATAGACGGCATTAAACGGGCTACCGATGTTATGATTGCCGGAAAGATAGCAGTTGTCTGCGGCTACGGTGATGTTGGCAAGGGATGCGCCCAGGCCCTGCGCGGCATGGGGGCAACGGTATTGGTCACCGAAATTGATCCTATCTGCGCCCTGCAGGCTGCCATGGAAGGCTACAGAGTTGTGACCATGGATGAGGCTGCGCCAGTGGGCAATATTTTTGTTACATGCACCGGCAATTTGAGGGTAATAAACAGGAAACACATGGAACAGATGCCCGACCAGGCCATTGTCTGCAACATTGGCCATTTTGATTCCGAAATTGATATCGCCTCCATCCGTGATCTTCCCTGGGAAAATATCAAACCCCAGGTTGACCATGTCATCTTCCCGGATAACAAACGAATAATTGTCCTGGCCGAAGGGCGGTTGGTAAATCTTGGCTGTGCCACCGGACATCCAAGCTTTGTTATGAGTAACTCCTTTTCCAATCAGGTCCTGGCCCAGATAGAGCTCTGGCTGGATCAGGGCAAATATGAGAACAAGGTATACTTTCTGCCAAAACATCTCGACGAGATGGTTGCCAGACTGCACCTTGAAAAAATCGGGGCCAATCTTACTACCTTAAGCACAGAGCAGGCCGACTATCTCGGTATCAAAACGGAAGGCCCCTACAAACCTGAATATTACCGTTATTAAAACGAGGGTTCAGGTTCCATTCAATAATCTCCAAAGCATATACCAGGAAGCCTGTTTAATTTGCAGCAGGCTTCCTGGCTGAAAAAGGGGTGCCATGCATTTTCAATTTCTCCTCTCTGGCCCCCATGGCGATATAGAGCTTTCTCCAGAAGACCTGGATCAGCCATTTCTCATCAGTCCTGAAGAGCAACACCCCTTTCTCACACTGGCAGACTATTTTGGGGCCCTGCAAAATTTCATACTGTTCAATAATGGAAACGCTCTCTGTTCAGCATTGAAAAAACAGGGCCTGCAGGCTGACCTGACCCTTCCCGACATCTCCGGAGTTATCATCCGTTCCGAAAAGCATGGAGCATTTTATCATATTGCCAGTGTTGAAATTATCGGGACCGGGGAAAATGTCACATTTGCCAACAGCAAATTTGCTATCACCACGGCATTATCAGAATCTGCCAGGACATCACTTGACGAAGAATATTTTATTTTTCAGCAACTTTCTGAAATCACGCCGGATTTCATTCCAAAAATGTATTGCAAAGAATCAATCTCCTGGACTACAGACTTTGGTTCTGAAGAGTTTCTCATGGTATTGGGGGAGTGGCTTGACGGCTATCACGAATGGCACGCAAGCGATGATCCTGAGTCAGGGAATCGTAAAATTCATCTCTGGGATTATGAAAACGGCTACCGCTTTCTTTCGGACACAGAAAGCTACGAACTCCTGCTCCAGGCTGCCTCCATCCTGACATATTATTATGACCCGGGATCCTTCTGCCAGATCTATCCCTGGCACCATGGTGCCGGGGACTTTGTGGTCAAAGCTGATTCTAATGCAATCTCGGTGAAACTTATCACTGCCAGGCAGTATGAACCCCTTGTCCAGTTTGACGGGGAAGAAGAGGCCGACCGGTTGGTTGCGACAATTCATTTCCTGCTCAACCTTGCCCTCAGAATGCGACTGGACAGAATCGATGGAGTCGGGCAACCTGCATGGCTTGGGGCTTTTGCCGTCCATGCAGCAGTTGAAGGTTTCTTTACCGTGCTTGCTGCCACCCAGGTTAAAAACAAACTAACAAGAGGGCCTGCGGCAGAATTCCTGGAGATCATGCAATCATTTGATGCCGGGGAAATATCCGACATGTACACATCTCTGCTGGAAATTTATGCTGAGGAAGATCAGGATGATTTTCGCCTGATCCAGGCTGAGCTTGCTGATCATGTCGCAGAACTGCATGAGACACTGCAGAGTTTTTCTTTGGGCAACCCTTAAAGAGAGTTATTCTGGAATTTTTCCAACAAGATTTACATCGCCTGATAAAACGGTATGGATAGTACCTGCCTCGTCCCTGATACGTAAAACCCCATCAGCGTCGGGTCCCAGGGAAACACCTGTTACCAGCTTGCTCTGGGGTGTCACCCAGGTAAGGATTTTGCCCTGAATTGCATCACGCTGCAGCCATTCCGTAAGAATTACCGGAAAATCTCCTTTTTCCAGACGCTGCACCTCTTTCTCAACTGCAGCGACACATGTTTCTAACAGTATTTCGGATGGAATTTGCCTGACAGCATGGAGGGACAATGCCGTTGCACGTTCCTCAATGTCAGCCGGGTATCCACCTTCCGGATGAACGAGGTTCAAACCAACACCAACAACTACCAAAGTAGAAGGACTGGAATCCGAACCTGCAACAGACTCAGTCTCGGTCAGGATACCGCCGAATTTTCGTCCACCCAACAGAAGGTCATTGGGCCATTTAATTTCCGGGGAAAGAGAATACGCTGCTTCCACAGCTTTGCAGAGTGCCAAACCTGCGGCAAGGGTAACTTTGGGCAGGTTTTCCGGGGCGAGTCTTGGCCTCAGGACAATGGAGAAATAAAGACCCATTCCAGGCAATGACAGCCAGGAACGATTTAACCTTCCCCGGCCGCCGGTTTGAGCAGCAGCCACAACAACAGTCCCAGAGACTGCTCCCTTTTTCCCGAGCTCAAGTGCTATGGAATTTGTTGATTCTGTAACATCAAGCCTGATTATTTCCCGTGCATTCACGTTAGCGCATCAACCTCATATTTATATTCCAGCCAAACATCTGAAAAATCCTGAAAAAAAAAGACAGGAGCATAATACTGCCCCTGTCTTTTTACTTCTTCTTGAAGATATTTAAAAAACTAGCGAATTAAACACCAATTTTATCTTCGTCTTTGATACGCTCAGGAAGAGCATACATTGTACTACTGCCGCTGGACCAGAACATAGCCTTTTGTTCTTTCACAAGTTCATTAGCAGCATTTTTGATCTCGCGAGGCTTTCCATCAACCTTCTTCTGCATATCCTTGAGATACAGTGCCGGTTTTTTTGACGAGCCCAGCAAGGCAAGGATTTGAGCTTTTAATTCTTCTTTATCAGCCATGTTATTGCTCCTTTATTGGGTACAATTATTTTATATGGCTTGTGAACTTGAACTGGGTGGTGGTCCGCCACGTATCGTATGCCAGGCGGTAATCATCAATGCTCTTGTCCGTAAACGGAATGTTGCATTTTTCGAAAAATTTCTCCCAGCCAATTCGCTCGGCCCATTCACCAACACGCTCATACTTCTTAGCATCTTTGGCATATACTTCAATGATATTCTTGACTGCATCAACAACTTCCGGCCAGCGTGGCGGATTGTTGGGCAGGAACGGAATAACCATCTTGGAGAACTTTGGCGCGGATCTGGAGTTGGAAATCTTGCCACCAACCAGGATCGCAATGCCATCACCTTCCGGATCAGCCAAAGGCATGGAAGGACACATGGTGTAGCAGTTACCGCAGAACATACAGCGGGATTCGTTAACTGTAACACTCTTTACCTCTTCACCTTTGCTGTTAATACCTTTAGCAGGCTTAATAGCTCCAAGCGGGCAGGCAGCGATTGCCAAAGGCAGCTCGCATACCGAGGTAATCGTATCATGATCGATGAGCGGCGGCTTCCTGTGAACACCAAGAATAGCGACGTCGGAGCAATGTACAGCACCGCACATATTCAGGCAGCAGGCAAGGGCAACGCGTACCTGGGCTGGCAGAGTCATGCTGGTAAAGTAACCGAACAGCTCATCCATAACCGCCTTAACCACACCTGAAGCATCGGTGGCAGGTGTATGGCAATGAACCCAACCCTGGGTATGGACGACATTGGTTATACCGGCACCGGTGCCGCCAACAGGCATCATGCCATGGTTGTTACAGTCATCTACCAAGGCTTGAACCTTGTCAGCACTGTCAACCATGAATTCAACGTTATTACGAGTGGTAAAACGCATGATTCCGTCACAGTGTTTATCAGCCATGTCACAGTAATCATAAATCAGTGATGTACTGATAAGGCGCGCGCAAGCGATCCTGACCGTATAACACTCTGCACCGGTCTCGCTCACATGTTTCAGAACGCCGGGCGCGGTAATCTCATGGTACAGCCATTTGCCATAGTTTTCTTTTATTACCTGGGGGAAAAATTGCTCATAATGTGGGGGACCGATGTCTGTGATCCTGTCTTCCATCGGTTTGTCTGGATTGTAACCCATAATATAACCTCCTTAAATATCTATATATATTAACAACTTGTTATGTATCTATTGACACTGTCATGCATACAGGTTTCTACATGGGGTTTCTTTTCCTGAACTCAGCAAGATCCCGCACAAATCCACCAGGAACCTCTTCTGCTTTCCAGAAGACATAAGGATTAGAACGAGGTTCTTTAACATGCTGCGGAATAGGCTCAACTTCCATTACCTGCAGGAAGGTAGGCAGACCGACACGCTGGATGGATTCACCAATCCTCTCACGGTTTTTGCCTTCTTCCATCCACCAATCCCAGCACTTCTCAATGACGTCCTTGAGCGCTTCAAAGTCATTCTCAGGGTCCATTTCAATAAAGGGATAAATCATGGTGGCGATCTGGGCACCATCGAGGATCGGAGCCTTGGCGCCGATCAGAATGGTAGCGCCTTGTACTGCACCTGGACGAAGCGCGCGAGGCATTACGTTGATGCAATGCATGCAGCGTGTACATTCAGCGTTGTCAATCTTCAGTTCATCGCCTTCCATCCACATACAACCGGTGGGGCAGAGATCGATAACTTCAGTCTGGATATCAAATGCACCCCAGTCACGGCCTGAATAGGAGCCACCGTTTGCTGGGAATTCATTGTTCAGATATCCTTTAACAGCCGCCTGATCCATGCGGATGTCATCTTTCCAGTTACCGATAACAGCCATGTCGGAACGGGCGATGGCAGCAACACAGTCGTTGGGGCAGCCGGAAAATTTAATTTTAAACTTATAGGGGAAAGCAGGACGATGAACCTCATCCTGATAGGTCATGGTGATATCATGGCAGGCAGCCTGGGTGTCATAGCAGCTCCACTCGCAGCGGGCTTTACCAAGACAGCAGGAAGGGGTACGCAAGTTACCACCGGAGCCGCCGAGGTCAACACCAACATCATGGGTTAACTCATAGAAAATTTCTTCCAGTTCATGGGTGAATGTTCCCAGGAGAACCATGTCACCGGTGGAACCGTGCATATTGGTCATACCGGAACCGCGCCTATCCCAAATTTCCATGATCTGGCGCAAAATTTTAGAGCTGTAGAATTTACTTGAGGGCTGGTTAACTCGAACGGTATGGAAATGGGCAACACCGGGGAACTGTTTAGCAACGTCAGAATAACGGCCAACAATTCCACCACCATATCCGAAAACACCGACGATACCGCCATGTTTCCAATGGGTGATCTTGTCCTTGTAGGAAAGTTCAAGCTGTCCGAGAATGTCCCAGCAGGCTTCATTTTTTTCAGCCTGCCTTTTAATGTCTGTGACAAAACTCGGCCAAGGACCACTTTCCAACTGATCCAACATAGGCGTATCATGCTTTGGCATCTTTGTTTCCTCCTTAACGGTCTATTGTTCTTAAACAACCTTAAAATTAAGGTTAGCCTTTAACCTCCCGTAACCAATCATTTTTTCTTGCAAGTGCATCTTATAAAACAGATTCAATTCCTGATCAAAAACGATTGAATACTCATTCATTAAATGACCGAACATATCGCCCAGTCAGAGCTTTGTCAACAAAAAATAAAAAGAAATACATGCATTAATTTTTTTTGTTCAAACCCTGACAGTTGTATCCCCTTGCTGCCTCCTTAGCGGATGAGCAATCGGGGCTAATTTGTACTATTTACAGGCAGATAATTACTGAGAGGATTCGTCAGGCTGGTTTGTCAAAACCTTTGGCTTTTCCATACGAATTACAAAAACAAGAATGGACGGTATTATAAAAACGGTAAAGATAGTTGACACGGCCAAGCCGCCGAGTATGACACTTCCAAGCCCCCTGTAAAGTTCCGAACCTGAACCGGGAAACAATACCAGCGGCAGCATGCCAAAAATACTGGTGGTGGCACTCATATAAATGGGACGCAGCCTGCTTCTGGTTGATTCAAGCACAGCTTCCCTGTAATCCATATTGTTATTATGCACATTATTCAGGGCCTGATGAACAATAAGGATAGCATTATTCACCACGATACCGATAAGTATGACAAACCCGAGCATGGTGAGAATATCCATGGGCTGGGGCTTGGAGCTCAAGAGGTTCAAGAGTTTCAGGCCAATAAAGCCACCTGCCCCCGCCAGAGGAACCGTCAGCATAATAATGAGAGGATAAATAAAATTACCAAAGAGCGCCGCCATCAAAAGATAGGCTATTGCGGCAGCCAGAATAAAGTTCCACTTCAGGGCCTCTCTGGTTTCTGTAAGTTTGTCGGCAGCGCCGCTCATCCTGACACTCAACCCTTTCAAAAGTCCCATGGCCCGCACAGGGCTTATAATTTTTGCTTCAACTTCCTCCATCGCCGCCTGCAGCGGCACATCCAGAGGCGGAGTCATCTGCAGGGTTATGGTCCGGCTTCTTTCAAGATGGCGTATCTGGGTCATACCGGTTGTGCGCTCAAGATCCGCAAGAGTTGACACAGGGACAACCTTGCCTCCTGGAGTGGTCACAAGAGAGTGGTAGAGGGCCTCAGGGGTTTTAATAGAATCGTCTGCCGTTTTAAGCACCAGGTCAATAGTTTTTCTCCCCTCCTGCTTGAAATCGCCAATAATTCTGCCATCCATAAGCACATCAAGCGTAATGCCCAGGTCTGCTGAACTCATATTGTTGGCCTTCAAACGTTCACGGTTTGGTACTATTTTGACCTCAGGATAGCTGAGCTCTATTGACGGCACAGGCCGGACCTGGGTGTCGGGCATGGATTGCTTTGCTGTGCCGAACATCACGCCGGCGGCCTTGACAATATTATCCAGGTCATCACCGCTGATATCAACATCGATTGTCCGACTTCTGCCAATCCTGCTCTGGAAAATACCGGCCTGCATACTGATACCGAACATACCTGGAACAGAAAATATCATGCGCTTGAAAAGGGGCAGCAGCTCGGCTGCCCGGTCCCAGTCCGTGGCCATTGCCCCGAACAGCATGATAGACTCCCTTCCCACAAAAAACATATTGAGGATGCCCGGGTAGCCATCGTGTTCTTTTTGAAGATGCGGCTCTGCCATGACAAAAAGCTTTTCACCGATATCCTGTCTCTCCTGCTGGGAAAGACCTGGAGGGGGGACCAGGATGCTGAGAACAAAATTTCTGTTTCCCTGGGGCAGATAATCTGTCTGGGGCATAAGCAGGACAACTGAACCTGCCGCCAAAATAATCAGAAGACCAACGGTGCCAATTCTGGTGGCCCAGTTTCTGGTGGCAAAAGAGACTATTCCCATAATGAAAGATGAAAACTGGCTTCCAATACGGACCACCAATCCCGCTTCCTTTTTAGCCTTTTTAGTGGCCACAGAAAAAAGCCTGAAAGAAAACATGGGAATGACTGTCATGGATACGATCAGGCTCAAAGATACGGCACCAACTACTGCTATGGCGATATCCCGGAAGAGCTGGCCGGCCTCCTCCTGGATAAAAACAACAGGTAAAAATACCGCTATAGTTGTCAGGCTCGAAGCAATAATGGCGCCCCATACCTCCCGGGTTCCTTCATAGACCGCATCATAGGCCGATTTACCCATCTTGCGGTGCCGATCAATATTTTCAATAACCACAATTGCATTATCAACCAGCATACCGACTGCAAAAGCAATGCCCGCAAGACTTATGACATTGAGGTTGCGGCCCATTGCATTCATGAAGATAAACGTGCCTATGATGGAGATAGGAATAGAGGTGGCCACCACAAGTGTTGAGCGTATGCTCCGGAGAAAAACCAGAAGGACGACAAGGGCAAGCATGCCTCCAATAATGATATTCTGCTTGATAAGATTAATGGCTCCATTAATATAACGCCGCTGGTCATACACCCATTCCAGGCTTATCTCCCGGGAAGCAAGCTTCTCTTTGTTCAGCCATTGCACCACTGCCTCTACACGTTCGGTCATGGCAAGAATATTAGTGCCTGGTTCAGGTTTAATCCCAAATGCTATGCCGCCTTTACCATTGTGGATAACAGTACTTTGGCGTTTGCTGTAGCCTCGCTTTATCTCGGCAACATCGGCCAGCAGCACCCTTTTTTCCCCGGTAGAGACAAGAACCACATTGGCAATATCTTCTTCAGAGTTGAATTCACCGGTGGTGCGAATCCTGAAATCCCTGCGTCCAACTCCCATGTTGCCTGCCGAGACATTCACATTTTCACTGCGCACTGCCTGTATGACATCATTTACTGTCAGGGCGTAGGCAGCAAGCTGTTCCGGATTAACGACTATATGCATCTCCTCAAAAACACCGCTGCCGATAAAGAGATCCGCCACACCCTCGACACGCTCCAGATGCTGGCGGATTTCATTTTCAAAGAATGTCCTGTACGTTTCGATATGCCTCGGATTTGTCTCCCCGGACTTGAGGATAACCCATATTACCGGCGAGGTCGCAGAGCCTGTGGCATTGATGATGGGCTTGTCCACTCCTTCCGGATAGGAGGCCACTTCATTCAACTTATTGGAAACACGGAGCAGGGCATCATCCACATTGGTGCCAAGTTTGAAGGTCAGGGAAATAGAACCCTGGCCGTTGAATGCCTCACTTTCCATTTCTGTGAGGCCGGGGATCCCTTTCAGTGTTTTTTCCTGCTCCTCGATAATTTCCCGTTCCATCTCATAGGGAGTAGCACCACGCCAGGTAGTTGAAACCGTGATTGTCGGCTCCACTACTGTCGGGCTGAGCTGATACGGAAGTGTCTGCAGGCTGATAATGCCGAAAAGGACCACTAAAATAATGCCGACCAATATGGTAACCGGCTTTTTAATTGAAAAACTGACAATATCCATACATTAAACCATTCTATTTGCTGCTGATTTCGTGAGCAAAAGGCTCAAACCAATATTTACTCGTCACGGATTCAGCGTATTGCCTATCCGCACAGACTGACCTTCGCGCAACCTCTCATTCCCTTTAACAACAACCATATCGCCATCTGCCAAACCTTCTCCTGCAACCCCTACATACATCCCATCGTAACCAGTTACCTGCACAACAACCATTTTGGCTATTGAATCCTTTGCCAGCCAGATGACATTCTGGCCAAACCTGTCAATGACCGCATCTCTGGGCACCTTGAGTCCTTCTCTTTTTTCAGCAGATGGCACCAGTGCCCTTGCCTCCATCCCCTCAATCAGCCCTCTTAAATTTTGCAATCGTATTTTCACATCAAAAGTTCTGGTTGCAACATCACCACTTGGTACAAAACTGAGAAACTCTCCGATAAATTGTTCGCCATCGCTTTTCACTGTGAGTTTCTTCCCGGGCTGTAAATACTTGAGCATTCCAGCCGGGACATTGACCACTATATCGACGCTGCTGTCATCAGCAACTATTGCAACCACGCCACCCTCTTGTACCCACTCTCCAATTTCTGCGTTCTTCTGCATGACAATGGAGTCAAACGGGGCACGTATCTTCTTTTTTTTCTTTTCCAGTAAAAGCCTGTCCATGGATGCTTTTATGGACAGAGCCCTGCTTTTCAGCATTTTACTTTTAAAATAATATTCATCATACGATGATTCAGAAACAGAGCCTTCTTTATAGAGAGGTTCCCTTTTTTTGAGCTCTTTTTCAGCCTGCTCCATCTCGACAAGCACCAGTTCATAGTCTGCCCGGGTGCCACTGATAACAGTATCCAGAATATCTGCCTCCAGGCTCACGAGTGGTTCGCCTTTTTTGACCCGGTATCCCTCTTCAAAAAATACCTGGTCCACAACGCCCTCAACCTCAGCGGCAAGATTTGATTTGCGGGAATAGTAAACCGTGCCCACAAATTCCACCATGGGCTCAGCTTCACCCCGGGCAACCTGCGCAACTTCAACCAAAGCAGGTGGAGGACCCTGGGGCTTTGCTTCTGCCTTTGCTCCATTCTCTTCTGCTACGGCAAAACCGATATTGCCAAGCAATAAAAATATACAGAAAACGAACACCAACTCTCTCTAAAAATCAAAACATATCAACAATAAAGACCAACTGACAAGGAATTTCAGGTGCAATAAAAAAATATTAATTCAATGAAACTCCCCGCAGCAAGCTACGGGGTATCTCAACAAAGGATATTTCTAATAATAACGCTGCAAGCAGCAGAGTATTTACCCAAAGAGAGAATAAATCCCTGCCTGAAATACCCCCCAGATCACTTACTCACTCCTCTTTAAAAATTCCTGCTGCCTCAAGCATGGCCCAACTTTCCGGATATTGTTCACTGTCTTTACCGCCAGCCTGACGCAAAATATTCAAGTGTTCAAGAAACCTGTTGGCAAGAACTTTGCCAAGCTGCACCCCTTCCTGGTCAAAGGAGTTGATATTCCAGATAAAGCCCTGAAAGACGATCTTCGCTTCATAGAGCGCAAGCAGGCCTCCCATAGTATAAGGCGTCAGCTTGTCGGACAGCAGTATTGAACTTGGCCTGTTTCCGCCAAAAAAACGATTGGGATTATCATCCTTCCTGCCTGTTGCAAGTGCAAGTGACTGGGCCAGTAGATTGGCAACGAGCTTTTCCTGTGATGTTGTTCCTTTGAGCAGCAGATCCGACCCAAGCTGGCTTTGCCTGAAACCGATGAATTCTGTCGGAACTACGGTCGTGCCCTGATGGAGAAGTTGATAGAAGGCATGCTGGCCATTAGTGCCAGGCTCACCCCATACTATGGGACCCGTGAAACCGGATACCTTCTCGCCGTTTCTGGTCACGGATTTGCCGTTACTTTCCATATCACATTGCTGAAGATGAGCGGGGAAACGCAGCAGGGCCTGGCTGTAAGGCAGGACAGCAACCGTCTCATGGCCGAGAAAATTATGGTTCCATATTCCCAACAATGCCAGGAGCAAGGCCGGATTCCTTCTAATATCCCTCTCCTCGGCCGCCATGTCCATGTCATTGGCACCCCTCAGCACCTCTATAAAGGCATCATAGCCGAGCCCAAAACCGAGCATCACTGCCCCTACCATGGACGTGGCACTGTAGCGCCCCCCGATATAATCATACATATAAAAGGACTGCAGATATTTCTCAGGGTTGTCCATGGGACTGGACTGACCGGTGATAGCAATAAAGTGTTTTGCAGGATTCAGACCGGCCCCTACAAAAGCTGCCCGAACAATCTCCTCGTTGGTAAGAGTCTCCAGCGTTGAACCGCTTTTTGACACTACTCCCACAAGGGTTCTGGAAAGATCGAGTTTTCTTAAGACAGCTGCTGCATCGTCAGGGTCTACATTGGAAATGAAATGGACCCTTCTGTTTTTCAGCGAATATGCGGCAAGAGCAAAATATATGGCACGGGGTCCAAGATCAGAACCGCCGATGCCGATATTGACATAATCTGTATAGGCCTCTCCCTGTTCATTGACCAGTTGGCCCTTGTCCAGCCCTGCCAGGAATGCCTTGAGCTTTTCCAGCTCTTGCATTGCCTGCCCGGTTGCCACAACATGGCACGGAGTTTCATTGAAGATATCCCGACAGGCGGTATGGAGAACCTGCCGTTCCTCACTCTCGTGACCGTCAATCCTGTTCATCACAGCTCCACCTTTCATTGCATGAAACTGGTCTAAAGCACCACTCTGGTCAGCAAGCTGCTGCAGTCCATTTATCACAGCATCATCTATGCGCTGGGTGGAAAAAAGCAGGTCAAATCCTGATCCACTGGATTTATAGGTCTTTATTCTTTCAGGGGATATGGCCCCGGGAGCTGTGAGGTCAAAAGGATTTCTGGCCAACTTCGCAAGCTTCTCATAGACCGGAAGCTCATCTAGATTTGTCGTATTCCATGTCATAACTCTCCTCCTGGTTTTCAGCCTTTTATAGGAGATTATTTCCAGGTTTTCGTTGCTGACTGGCAGATGTCTTTCATTTCCATAATTTCTTTTGCATAGTCCTGCTGCCCGAATACCGCTGATCCGGCGACAAATATATTCGCTCCGGCTCCGGCCACATCTTTAATGGTTACAGGGCTGACTCCCCCATCAACCTCAATCCCGACCTCAAGACCGCGATCTTCAATCATATTTTTCAGGGTCTTGATTTTGTTAAGAGAGGACCTGATAAAAGACTGGCCACCAAAGCCCGGATTTACGCTCATAAGCATAACCAGATCAACATCTGCCAGAATTTCATCGAGAGTCCCCAGGGGGGTAGCAGGATTCAGGACGGCGCCGGCCTTTTTCCCCAACTCCTTTATTCTGCTTACGGTACGATGCAGGTGAGGGCAAGCCTCAACATGGACAGTGATCCAGTCTGCCCCCGCCTTGGCAAAATCATCTATGTACCTGTCAGCATCTTCAATCATCAAATGCACATCAAGGGGCAGGTCCGTGATCTTGCGCACTGAAGCCACCACCAGAGGGCCGATAGTTATATTAGGCACAAAATGGCCATCCATAACATCTATATGAATTATATCAGCGCCTGCATTTTCAACAGCCCTTATTTCCTCTCCCAGGCGGCTGAAATCTGCTGACAGTATGGATGGCGCCATCATAAATTGTTGCATGCTGTTCATCATCTCCCCTTTTCTGAAAATTAACCGCTTTTGAACGTTTTTCTCTGAATATGACGGTTGGAGAGTTTACTTGCCTGCTTCTCCGGATGTCTCTGTGGTGCTTCCCTCCGGCTCCTTTGCTTTATCAGCAAGGCCGCCACCGACTGCCACCATAACATAGGCATCAGGCAAAATATATTTCCTTGCCGCCTGGAGTACCTTTGCAGCATCAATTTCCTTTATAGCCTGAATATACTTGTTGCCAAAATCCTGGCCCAGATCATACGTCTCATTTAATCCCAGATCCAGGGCCTGGGCGCTATGGGTCTGCATGGCCAGCTCATACTGGCTGATAAGAATGTTTTTTGCCCTGTTTAATTCTTCCTCGCTCACTTTCTCTTCACGCATAGTATTGAGTTCATGCCAGACACTTTTTATAGCCTGTTCCTTTTTATCAGGGCTGGTTCCTATATAAATTCCAAATGCTCCTGTATCAATCCCGAAAAACGAAAAGGAAGAAAGGCTGTAAGCCAGGCTCTGCTTATCGCGCAACTCGGTAAAAAGCCTGCCACTCTGTCCCGAAAGGATAGTATCAAGAATCTCAAGGGTAAAGCGGTCCCCATCCTTTAACGTTGCACCCAAAAATCCTATAATCAGGTGAACCTGCTCCTTGTCGCGGCTTACCTCCTGAATTTTTTCTTTTGTCAATAGAGATGGGGGCAGAATTTCTTCCTCGATCTCCTGCTCCACGGAAGTTTGGCTAACCTGCCAGTCGCCGAATAAACGGACGACGAGATCCTTTGTCTCTTCGGCTTTAACATCTCCTGATATGGCAAGAACCAAATGGTCCGGCTGTGCATGTTGCTGGTAAATATTCTTTAAGGCTGCAGGAGTGAAACTCTTGATCGCATCTGCAGACCCGATACTGTTGAGACCATACGGGTGCCCTTCAAACATCATTCTGTTAAACTCCTGAAAGGCAAATGACGTCAGGGAATCTTCCTGCTGTTTCAGCTGGGCCAGAAGTTCAGGAAGGATTTTTACCGCCTCCGTGGCATTGAATGCCGGCTCCCGTATGATATCCCGCACCAGATTAAGGCCATCAGGAAAGAAGCGCGCCAAAAAGTCCGCTTTTATGCCAAACGTGTTCTTGCCGGCAAAACCGGTTATCCCACCTGCCATGTCAGCCACGGCTTCGGCAATCTCATTGGCACTCATATTCAGGGTGCCCCTGGGCAACAGATCACTGATATAAGAAAAGGCGCCATTCGTGACCGGGCTTTCTGTCCGGATTCCTCCGGGGAAGACAGCCCTGATACCGACAGTGGGAACTGTATCATCCTCTCGCACCAGCAATGTTATGCCATTTTCCAGTTCAAAACGATGCACGCCGCTTAAATATGTATTCGCCAGCATTGCCTCTGAATCCCCATGAATTGCTGCATCCTCGGATCTGGCTATGGTTGCTTCGATCTCTTCCCTGCCCGGCTCAAATGTACTGTCTGTCTCCATCAGGAACCCGACATTAATAGCTTTTTCAGTAAAATATTTCTGCGCAACCCTCTTAATGTCTTCATGGGTTACGGCGCGAATTTTTTCCAGATATTCGTCTTCTCTCGGATCCCCGGTCATCATGTCGAATGAACCCAGCACCCGGGCCTGCCCCTCAACCCGCTCCAGGTTAAATACAAAATCGCTTTCCAGGTTGTGCTTGGCCCTTTTCAGCTCTACATTTGTTACGGAAAAGTATTTAAACTTGAAGAGCTCTGCCACTGAGGCTTCAAAAGCCTGCAGCATATTCGAACCATCAAGTACTGCCATTATCTCAAACATGCCTGGATCCGTGGGGGTAAAGGCAGATGCATTGATACCATACACCAGCTGTTTTTCATCCCGCAGAGACCTGTAAAGCCGCGAGGTTTCTCCATGGCCGGCAATCTGGGCCAGAACATCAAGAACCGGAGAATCGGGGCTGTCAAATTTTGAAATTGGAATAGCAATCGCTATCTGGGGCTGCATAATATCAGCCTTAATGGTAAAAAATCTTGCCTCATCCTGCACAGGCTCGGCCACCAGGGGTGCTGTTTCACTTTCGCCCCTGGGCTGGTTGCCCATCAAATCACTGACCCTGGCAATAACATCCTGCCCCTTAACATCTCCAACAACAACGACCGTTAGATTTTGGGGATAATAATGCTTGCTTATATACTCCAGTATCTTGTCCCGGCTGAAGCTATTAATGGACTCCTCATTACCAATCACAGGAAGTCGATAAGGGTGACGGGTATAGGCGGTTGCCATCAAATCATGGAACAACCTTATATTGGGCCGGTCATACCGCATGGAGAGCTCTTCCAGGACAACCTTCTTCTCCCGCTCAAGCTCAACCGGATCAAAAACTGAATGCATGACCGCTTCTGCCAGCACCTCAAGAGCCATTTCCCAGTGCACTGCTGACAGGGTGGCATGATAGACCGTATTCTCATATGAGGTATAGGCATTGACCTGCCCGCCGACTCCTTCAATGGCTCCGGCAAGCTCTCCAGGGCCCCGTGTTTCAGTACCTTTAAAGATCATATGTTCTATAAAATGTGTGATGCCGGCCTCGTCTGTATTCTCATACACACTCCCGGCCTTAACCCAGATCTGCACTGTTGCCACCCTGGTTCCAGGCATCTCCTTCACTAAGACGGTCAAGCCATTATCCAGGGTTGTTTTATGAAGATGCGGGGCCAGTTCTTCTGCCAAGAGCGGTGAAGTAGACATGATTGCCACCAGTAGGATGTTTAGTAGTATTAATAAATTACGCATTATTTTCATTTTCTCTGCCGTTATTTTACTGATTTTATTCTTAAATAGTTAACCATACTGCACTTTTCTCTCTGGCGTCAACTATTGAAGTGTTCCTACAATTTCCACACAGCAATAACGGTGACGAATATCAGACAGTTCCACAAAGAATGGCGGAATCATTGGGCGCCTGAAAACTGACCCGGTGTATATCCCTGGCACCCGCCTGCCTCAACATATCACGTACTTCCTTTGCTGAATAAGAGCGCCCATGATTACTCAAGAGCATATTCATTGAAAAAAGGGCCGGGAAAAGCGGGCCGTCCAGGGTATCATTCAGGAAAAAATCGTGGATGAGAATCAAGCCGCCCGGCTCCAGCGCTTTCACAGTTTTTTCAATAAGTACCTGGCATTCCTCGAACGAATTACTGTGGAGTATCTGCGAAAGCCATGCCACGTCAAAAGGCCCTCCTAATGGATCTGCATTGAAGTCGCCGGCAACAAAAGCAATACGGTCTGCAACTCCAAATCCCTCAGTTGTCTTTTTGGCAAAAGGGGCAGTTGTTTCGCGGTCATAAATAGTTGCCTTCAACATTGGGTTCGCCAGGCAGAAATGTATGGCATGGGTGCCCGGTCCGCCGCCGAGATCAAGCAGATGACGCCTTCCCTCCAGGTCAATTGCTGCAGCTATTGTAGGTGCAATAGCCATGGCCAGGTTAAACATGCCCAACTGGAAACTTTCCCGTTCAATATCTTCACCGTGTGATCTTGTTTCCACAGGCGCCCCATGAAGAACAGCCTCATGCAGCTGGGCCCAACCATCTACTAAATGAAAATGGTGCATGATTATATAACCAATATAGCCCGGCGCCCCTTTTACCAAACATGAACGGCTGAAATCTGTGTTTCTATAACTATTGTTTTCATGCTCTAAAAGTCCCATTGCAGTTATCCCATTGAGGAGCATCGCCACGGAGCGCGGTTTTCCCCCGACACTGTCGCTGATATCTTCAACAGTCAGCTGTCCGTCACCAATCACTGAAAAAATTTCCAGTTTTACCGCAGCATGGACTGTGCTTGACCTCCAGTAAGCGCTTGAAGTACCTAAAAGCTGCCCGATGTTCCATTCCTGTCCATTCTCCATGGTTTTCTCCTGTGTCAAAACCTGCTTTGTTTTATAGCAAACCGGCGGTTTCTTTTTTTGCCTCAATAGGGCATAATACAAGATGTATAAGCCATGACTCAAAAATATAGCCGCATACTGCTCATCACAGAACAAATATTCAATAAATATTGTATATGAAAGTCTGCTTGACTCGCTGCTTTACTGAAGTGTAAACATTGTAATACGTTAATGAATATGAGCAACCCCAAACGATTACATCAAAAGCTGAACACATATAAAAAAGCTTGAGTTGCTCTAAAATCTGCCAGGAAATAGCGTGTTAGTTATCCGTTGTGCAGCCTGCAAAAATAAACTATGGAAGTATGACAAGATCGGCCCGGGAGAGGTTTTGCGCTGTCATAAGGCAAGAATTACCAGAAAATATACCTTTACAGCCCGGGATCAAAAGATACAATGCAATTGCGGCAAAGATATTGGCATAGACAAAGGTTCATTTATCAAAATGATCAGTAAGGCCTTTACATACTCCGGCACGAAGAGAAGCAGTTAAACTACTCCAGGTTTGCACGTTATAAGCAAGACTCGCATATGTATAACAAGTTTTTTGGTTTCAAAGAAAAACCCTTTAGGCTGGTCCCCAATCCAGAGTATCTATTTCTGAGCAAGAGCCATGAAGAGGCGCTTGCCCATCTCACCTACGCCATTTCCCACGGCGACGGCTTTGTGGAGATTACCGGAGAAGTTGGAACCGGGAAGACTACTTTATGCAGAGTTTTTCTGGGGAGTCTTGATACGTCCATAGATGCTGCCTATATCTTCAATCCAAAACTCGATGCTCTGCAACTTCTTAAGGCCATCAATGATGAGTTCGGGATTGATTCAAAACCTGACAACACCAAGGATTTAATCGACATACTCAATGGATTTTTAATAGAAAAAAAAGCTGCCGGCCAAAAAGTTATGGTCCTCATTGATGAGGCCCAGAACCTTTCCCTGGAGGTTCTGGAGCAGCTTCGCCTTCTTTCCAACCTCGAAACCACACAGGAAAAACTGCTGCAAATCATTTTAGTGGGCCAGCCTGAACTTGGTGACATGCTGTCATCCCACCAGTTAAGACAATTAGGGCAGCGCATTACCATCAACTGCCACCTGGACCCCCTGACCTTTCAAGAAGCCAAGGACTATATCAGGCATCGCATCTCCCTGGCTTCCCACAGGGCAGGGCCTCCTTTCGATAAAGCCTCCTATCGGGCCATATATGAATACTCAAAGGGCATTCCACGACTGATTAATATTGCCTGCAACAGGGTCCTGCTGAATGCATTCAGCCGCAACAGCGTTAAGATAACGGGCTCAATTACCAATGAGGCCATAAAGGAGCTGACACGGGAAAAAGCAGAGAATTCTCATGGATCGATCCAGGGAAGTATAGGCCTGATCACAACAGTATCAGCTTTTTGTATCACTCTTGCAATCGTAATGCTCTATCTCTATTATGGACATCCTTTTGTAATTCCTTTCGCCAATAAAGCGATAGTTTCTTCCAGCGCCACCCAGGAAAACAACCAGGAAGCGATTCCAAAAAATAAAAAAGCTCCTGAACCTCCAGAGCCTGTTGCTCCCCTGACAGGAGAACCGACCATTCTTCAAAGTGAAACCATAATGCCCAGTTC
Organism: Desulfobacterales bacterium; assembly: GCA_012974315.1. GTDB lineage: Bacteria > Desulfobacterota > Desulfobulbia > Desulfobulbales > BM004 > BM004. The sequence goes on from JAAXQI010000033.1 coordinate 20,261, forward strand.
ATCCTCTGAAATTAGAGAGACTGGCATTAATAAAAATACAATAGCTCCTGAGGATACAACTGATCAGGAAGGCCAGAGTGAAAAAGAACTGTCTCAACCTCGTGATCTGCCGGAAATAGATAGTACTGGCAAAACTATTGCAACAGAGCCTGATACTCAGGTTAAGCTGCCAACTGTTAACGAGGATGCCCTAAAATTTCTTAACTCTTTAAAAAGCCTTAACTCCCGTCACAGCCGTAATATTTCCATGAAAGAAACCCTGAAACTCTGGTTTCCCGCAAAAAAAATATCCCGACTGAAAAGTAAGATTGAGTCTTCTGACCCGGTTTTCTTTCAGCAAGCTGCAAATTTTTTCGGCTTACAGGTTCAATCTGTTGCAACGGATTCAGATTTAGCCCTTATCCAAAACCTTAACCTCCCAGCCATTTTCACTTTCTATCTACCAGGCCACACATGGCCCAAATATCTTGCAGTGCCATATATGAACAAAGAAAAAATATACTTTATTGCAGAAGAGCATGACCAGTTAATCTCAGTTAACAGGGATATTTTTCTGCAATACTGGTCAGGAGAGGCCTATATTCCATGGAAAAATTATAACAAATTAAAAGGTGTAATTACAGAACGCTCCGACGGAAATGATATAAAATCTTTAAAAAAACTTTTACGGCAACTGGGCTATGACCACGTTTTGTTAACTGAAAGTTATGACAAGGAAACCATAAAAATCATTAAAGACATTCAAGAAAAATATGGCTTACATGTTGACGGACAGGTTGGCCCATTTACTAAAATTGCCCTGTATAATGAAAGCCGCGAATTTATAAAACCTTCACTTGGCAAATTTGAAACAGCCAGAACGGAGAATGACAGTTGAGCTCAATACTTCGCGCCCTGAAAAAACTTGAGAATGAGCCAAGGCACCTGGGGGGATCCCAGCATCTGGACAGCAAATTTGTGCCGTCAGCAGATATTGGCAAGCAACGTACAGTTTCCACTATCTTCATCATGGTGGTCGGAGGCAGTATTGTTTACGGTCTTGTCATCTTGGCAGGCTGGTGGCTCTTTTCTGAAAAATTCCAATCTCAGACTATCGTACCCCCAAAAATTTCCCAACTGGATTCCAGGCTGGACGAAAGTCCAACCCCATCACAAAATTTAAATAATGCACCGATTCGGGCAGTTGCAGAGGAAAAATCCAAAGAGACGCCGGAAACTCAGAAAACAGTTGAGCAGGTCAGGGAACCTGAACCGGCCAGTTTGGAAAAGCCGGACTCCCAGATAATCGGCCAAGAGAATGCTTTACCTGCTGAAGAACAAACACCTGAAAAAACTGTCCCGGTCCAGGAAATTTCAAACCTAAAAACAAATGAACAATTCACCCAGCCTGCTGAAAAAACTGTTGCCCCTTCAGGCAGCACCCCGGTAACCCCGGTAAAAACAATAACGGTTGAAATTCCCAAACTCAACGATCCGGATATGAAGCTGCAGGCAATTACATGGTCGAGGGTTCCTCAAAAAAGGATCGCAGTAATAAATAGCCGAATTCTGCGAGAGGGGGAGATGGTTTCCGGCTATCTTATTAACACAATTAACCAGGATGACATTGTGCTAAGCCAGGAAGGGGCAAAATGGAAACTTTTGTTCCGTTAATGGGGTTTATGTGCAGAGGAGAAACATTATGAAAAAACATTTTGTATTATTGTTTGTGTTTGTTTTCTGTCTCACCAGTCGCAATGTCGTTGGGGAAACAACGGAGAATTTCCCCCCGGCATCCATCCCAGCCCTTGTTTCAGCCGTCAGAATTGAGGGGCCTGTTAATTTTTGTGGCGAGCAGGTGCCACTTGATTCAATTGAAGTCCGCGAAAGACTTGAAAAAGAGTTGCTTCTCATTCTCTGGAACAGACCGCAGATCATTCTCTGGCTGAAACGCGCCACACGCTATTTCCCCTTCATTGAGAGAACCCTTGCCCAACATAATATGCCCGATGATCTCAAATATATTGCTGTGGTAGAAAGCGCTCTGCTCCCCCATGCAGGTTCCTCCAAAAAAGCCATAGGTTACTGGCAGTTCATAAAATCCACAGGGCTCCATTATGGCCTTACCATTGACCCAAATATTGATGAACGCCGCAACTTTTTTGCCTCCACAAAGGCCGCAGTAAGCTATTTGAAAGAACTGCATGACCTTTTCGGCTCCTGGACTTTGGCTGCTGCCGCTTATAACGTTGGTGAAGACCGGGTTCGGGATGAAAAAACGAACCAGAAGGTTGATAATTATTACGATTTTTATCTCCCTTTAGAAACCCAGCGTTATATTTTTAAAATTGTGGCCGCCAAACTTATATTTTCAAATCCGTCCCGCTATGGATTTAACCTCCAAGCCGATGATTATTATCCGCCAATATCTTTTGACCGTGTAAAACTTACCCTTCCAGGCAGAACACCTTTATTCCTTGTAGCTCAGGCCTCCGGAACACATTTCAAGCAGATCAAAGACCTCAACCCTGAAATACGGGGATATGATTTACAGAAGGGCAGCCACATCATAGCAGTACCAGAAGGCACAGGGAAAAAATTTCATTCACATTTTGCCGGTCTTACTGAAAAATGGAGACAGGAAAACAAAATGAATATATACATTGTAAAAAAGGGCGATAGCCTTACTCGTATTGCTGAACGTTTTGACGTTACCCTGCCTGCCCTGACGACCTGGAATGATCTAAGCCAAAGCAGTTACATCCATCCAGGTGAAAAACTTGTTATCTACCAATAATTAATCAATTATGAAGAAAAAATTTATCTTTTCAGGCGCGAGCGTTCTACTTCTTGCAGCATTTTTCTTTTTTATGCCAAAAGGCGTCGAGAAAGGGCAATGTTTAGAAGGTGATTGTATAAACGGCCCCGGCACGCTAGTCTTCAAAGATGGTCGAAAGTATACCGGCAGCTTTACCAATGGCAGTTATAATGGCCAAGGGGTTTTGCTCTTGCCTGATGACAGAAAATATGAAGGAGAATGGAAAAACGACCTGCCAAATGGGTTTGGCACCCAGACCAACCCTGATGGCACTAACTATACCGGCGAATGGAAAGATGGCAAATATGATGGGCAGGGGACACTGACTACTGCTGATGGCGGTTCATACATAGGCACCTGGGAAAATGACCTACCCCATGGAAAAGGAACGCTGACCAAGCCTGACGGCAAAATATTTACCGGAGCATTCAGAAAGGGCAAAGCAGTGGGAGAAGGAGAGCTGATCACTCCTGACGGCAAAGAGACAAAAGTTTCTTTATGATCTGCAGGTATCATCTTCCTGAAAATTTGACTGTTTTAAACGTTGAGATCGGCATAATAATCTTTTATGGTGATAGTTTATGAGTAAACAGACGCTCAAAGTACGGACACCACAATTTCCGCTCTATTCTGAAGTCCGCCATCTGCTGCAGGTATTTGAAGGTGTCTCCCAGTCATCTATCAAGGCAATGCTCAAATCTATTGAAGAGCAGACCGGCACTCCCAGACAACCCGTAGACTGGACTAATCCCAAATCGTGGATCCAAAAAAGATTAGCCGGTGAATCTGCTTTGCTGGCCCAACGTATCTGGCAGGAAAGCAACAATGAAGTCAACCCACGCCACATATACGGTTCATATCTTTTTATCAATAACAACGGATTGCTGAGCGATAATGTTTTCGGAGTTTACCAAACTACACCCCGCGGTCAGGCATTTCTTGCCAATGACCCAAAACTCCTTGCGGAAATTGATGACCAGGAAGGTCTCCCCCATCTCTTGAGAATTCTTGCCGGAAAAACCAGTGCCAGACGACGGGACCTCTTGCCTGAATGGAGTGATTTCCTGAGAGAACATTCCCATTTTGGAACCCAGGCCACCATCAGAGACACATTGCGCCGCAGACTGAATAATCTTGTTGAAAGGGGCTATGTTTCCAGAGAAGGGGTAACATATCTCATCACCAAAAAAGGTTTGGATTATGCCGAGCAGTTCTCCCAGGCCGATCTTGACCAGAAGAGAGATATTATAAGGACAATAAAGAGCTTTAACCAGGAGCAGATGAACAAATTGAGCAGCCTGCTTGCCTTTATGCAGCAGAGAGATTTTGAGTTTCTCGTACTGGAACTGCTCGAATCAATGGGCTATGAAGATATAAAAATTACCAAAGAAGGCGGCAGCAAGGGTGTTGAAGTCACAGCTTCTATTCAGTTCGGCATCAGCACTGTTTCTGAAGTCATACATGTCAAGCGCTATCAGACTTCTACAGGCAGGCCTGCCTTAGACCAGCTTCGGGAAGCTATTTCCCGCCATGAGTGTTTCCGCGGCACTTTAATTACCCTGGGCCGCTTTACCCGGGAATGCAAAGAAGCCGCACTTATTGCCGAAGGGCTGCAGATGAAACTCATTGACGGGAAACATCTCCTGATGCTGCTCAGTGAAAATAGTATTGGCGTCACCCGGCAGGCAGTTACCCTCTATCATATTGACGATGAATATTTTTCCTCATCAAAAGACACTTCTGCAGCGCCTGAAAACTGACATCTGCCAATAAACTGTTGCTTGTATTCAGAGTTTTTTAAGAACTTTTTCAAGCTCCAGGGGATTATCCACCTGATATATTCTCACTTTCCTGCTCCGTGGAAACTCATATTTAATTAATAATCTAAGGTGTCTGGGCAGCAACGACTTTTCAACAACCTGCTCTGCATCACGATAGCCGCGCTCCCGCACCAGGATTTTACCATCGTCGAGCAATAACACAGCGATAGAGCGATTGCGTTTATAGGAGAGCAACTCAATGGACTGGGGCGGGTGCAGTTTTTCAAGTTTCTGTAAAAGGTTGCTTAAAACGGAATCAATATTTACCAGGGCCATTGGCGTTTAAAGGCTCACAGATTCAGAAACTAATTATGGCAGGACATAATTCTGGTCCGAATTACATCCGGGTGCGCTTCGATTTGTGCGATGACATCGAGTGGTATAGGGGATTCAACATCAATAATATTATATCCAATGAAGCCGTTGCTTTCATTTAAATAACTCGCAATATTTATCCCGTTTGATCCAATGATATTGGAGGCAAAGCCAATCATGCCGGGGATGTCCCGGTTAATCATGATAAGTCTGGCATGGCAGCTTCCGGAAGGAATCGATTCAACGGTAGGGAAGTTAACTGAGCGGCTTATGGTGCCATATTCCAGGTAGTCTTTTATTTCTGAGACCGCCAGGCAGGCACAGTTTTCCTCACTTTCCTCTGTACTGGCACCAAGATGAGGCGATGTCAGCACCCTTGGATGGGCCAGGTTCAAATGGTTGGGAAAATCCGTGATATAACCATCCAGCTTTCCTGCATCAAGGGCAGCAAGAACTGCCGCATCTTCCACAATCTCTCCTCTGGAAAAATTAATCAGTGTAGCTCCTGGCTGCATCTGGGCTATGAACTCACGGTTTACCAAGCCATGGGTCTTTTTGTTGAGTGGCACATGTATGGAAACAATTTCAGCTTGCTGCAGCACTGAACCAAGATTTCTGGAGAGTTTAACGTCATAGGATAAGGTATGGATATTTTCAAGAGCTGGAGACGGGTCAAAAGCAACCACCTGCATCTGCCTCTGCACCCCACCATTTGCAACCATCGCCCCTATTTTCCCCACTCCAACAACACCCAGATTCTTGCCTGCCAGCTCCACGCCCCTAAAGGTTGCTTTACGGGACTCTACAGCCTGGCTAATTGCTGCGTCATCCAAGCCTGCAAGTTCCTTACAGAATTCTACCCCCTGGTGTATATGGCGCATTTCAACACCCAGCATCGCAAACAACAATTCTGCTACGGCATTGGCATTAGCACCCGGAGTGTTAAAAATACAGATTCCCTGCTTTGTAGCTTTATCCACAGTAATATTATTTACTCCGGCCCCGGCTCTTGCCACTGCCAAAAGCTCAGGATAGTCATCTATGTCAAGCTGATCACTGCGTACCACAATACCATGGGGATTGGCTACATCCGGGCCAACCTGATAATTAGGCCCGAAGAGTGCCAGTCCTTCCGGGGCTATACGATTAATGGTTTTAATACGGTAGAGTTCCATACTTATTGGGATTACCTGGATTAGAGCCTGTTGTCAAGTGCTACCAGCAAAAAGAGCGCTTCCTTGTAATTATGAACAGTATTTTCAAAATCTGTTACAAACGGAAACGGTGTACCATCTTATTGGCTACCCAATATACAGAAAACCCTGAAAAACCACTACTTGTCCAGATTAAATCGCGGGACCTCGCCAGAAAGAAGTTGTCAAGTTTTGTAGCTTTGGGCTACCTTTATTCCAGATTATGAGACTGGGTTTCTGAATCATTGGCAGCTCTTGCGGAGGAAATGATATGATCATCGGTGTACCTAAGGAAATAAAAGACAAAGAGTTCCGGATTGCCATTATACCAGCAGGAGTTCAAAATCTTGTTGATTCAGGCAATACGGTTATCATTGAATCTGGAGCCGGGCTTGGAAGCTCCATACTCGATGAAGAGTTCGCAGGTGCAGGTGCCAGGATTGTAAAGGATGCAGCAACTGTATTCAATGAAGCGAAAATGATTATGAAGGTCAAGGAGCCTTTACTGCAGGAATATGGGTATATGCGTGAAGGCTTGATCCTTTTTACCTATCTGCACCTCGCACCACTGCCGGAACTGACCCAGGTCCTGCTGGACAAGCAGGTATCGGCAATTGCCTATGAGACTGTGAGGCAGAATGATGGCTACCTGCCCCTTCTTGCCCCAATGAGTGCAGTAGCTGGCCGCATGTCTATCCAGGTAGGGGCGCATTTCCTTGAAAAGGAAGCTGGCGGCAGGGGAGTGCTGCTAGGCGGGGTTGACGACCTGCCTGGCTGAATTTAAAAACTTTTTTCAAGGGAAAATATACACCCGCATCGCGAACAAAGAAAATATTGAAGAAGAAATCAGCCGGGCAGATCTGGTTATCGGGGCTGTTCTTGTTCCTGGTGCAACCGCACCGAAGTTAATTACAAGGGAGATGCTTTCACTTATGCAAAAAGGGGCGGTAATTGTTGATGTAGCAATTGACCAGGGAGGCTGCGTTGAAACCGCAAGACCGACCACTCACTCTGACCCTGTTTATGAAGTTGATGGAATAATACATTACTGTGTGACTAACATGCCCGGGGCAGTACCAAGAACATCAACCTTTGCCCTGACAAATGTAACGCTGCCATATGCGCTTGATATAGCCAATAACGGGCTTCACGGGGCAATTCAGAAAGACCCGGCCCTTAAAAAAGGCATTAATACCTATGGGGGAAAGCTTACAAACAGGGAAGTTGCGGTAGCGCAGGGAAAGGAATTTACAGACATAGATGAACTGTAAGAAGTTGGGAGTTAGCAGTCGGCAGTCGAAGTCAAAGTTTATACCCCTCCAGGGGGTATTAAAAAGAGTGCCCTGAAAGGGTACTTATCCGAAGTCGGAGTTTATGCCCTGCAAGGGTGCTTATCCGAAGTCTCCACTACGTTGCGCTTATCCGAAGTCTCCACTGCGTTGCGCTTATCCGAAGTCTCCACTGCGTTGCGCTTATCTGGTAGATTGAAAAATGTTTTTGCTGAATGCTGCCAACTGATAGCTATTTTTTTACCAGCCCCAGAGAAGACTGCGCTTTACCCAGCCGGTCAAACCATCCTCATGCCTTACCTTGACCCAACCGTCTCCCCGTTTCAGGGTCTGGAACACAACTCCATATTCAGCCTTACCGACAACTTTATATTTTGTTCCTGGGCCGCTGCGGATATTTATGCGGGCTTTACTGTTTTTATTTATTTTAACAATGAGATGAGGTTTTTTAGAAACCAAATCCTTGTAAATCCAGCCAATATCACCTTCAAAATCCGACACCTGAATCCAGTTGTCTTTATAGCTGCGAATCCTTAGCGGAAAGCCTTTACCCAACTCCCATATAATAGGGTACTGGGTTGAGGGCCCTTTGCGCAGATTCACCTTTTCTCCTGCCACACTGACCATGACAAAACCTGCCGCCCCGGAACAAACAGGCCATAACAACATAAGCAGGATCAGTGCAAGCCATCCAGCCCTCTTCAAAGTCCCGTGTCTTTTGTCAGCACCCATTATATTCTGATATAATTAAATTCGTTGTTTGTTGTTTCAAGCGCATCATATTTTATGAAAAATATAGACACCTGTTGATCATATCATTTCAATGCGACCGGTATCCTGGGGCCCGATTTACTGCCGATTGGAAGACCGGCAATTTCAAGGGTAATTGCATCAAACCTACACGCCTTGTCCATGCACTTCAGACAGGAAATACATTCTGCATTTTCCGGGGATTCATTGAATTTCACGCCCATGGGACAGACAGAGTGGCACTCCCCGCACTTGGTGCAATTTTCTTCAACAAGTCTGAGCTTTACCAGCTTAAGTTTTTTGAACAACGAATAAAATGCCCCTAGCGGGCAAGCTGTCCGGCAAAATGGCCTGCTGGCCAGAATGGACCAGATTATAAAACCCACTAAAATGAACAGTTTATTATAAAAAATCGGACCAATAGTCCGTCCAAGTTCAGGCTGCAGCAGAAGCATAGGCAGGCCGGCTTCCAGGGTCCCGGCAGGACAGAAATACTTGCAGTACCATGGTTCTCCATACCCGAAAGCATCAACAGCTGTCAGGGGCAGGAGAATTACAAAGAAGATCAAAAAGAAATATTTAATGTAGTTGAGTTTCTGCGGGATATTAAATTTTCTGGAGGGAATTTTATGGAGCAATTCCTGGATCAATCCGAAAGGACAGGCCCAGCCGCAAATAAGCCGCCCGAAAACTCCGCCCAGAATCCCCATGGTCCCGATAACATACAGGCCAAAAAAATTCTGTCCGTTTTCCAGGGCAACCCGGATACCAGCCATCATCTGCTGTAAAGAACCTATGGGGCAATATGTTGTTGCAGCAGGGCAGGAATAACAGTTCAAGCCGGGTGAGCAGACAACCTTTAACGGCCCCTGATAGATGGTGCGTGTAAAAGGAAAAGACCATGAGCCATTCACCAGTAAGGCCATAATGGTCTGTATCCACTTTCTAATAACTTCCATTATCCTATACCAATGCAGCTTAAGCAGACCTGGACTGCCTGCGCAAGAACCCTGCCCACTTCACCGTTCATAATGCCAATCATCCCCATAACTAGAAAAAACAGGATGGTGATAAACGGAGCAACCCTTATGTTTTTAGTCTTTTCTTCTTTCTTCCTGGCCATTTCTTCAGAACCTATTGCTGCATCTTTGCAAGCCGGTTAACTACTGATGCCTTTTTAGCACCGATTGAAACCTTTTTATCCCTTCGATCATCCAGGCTTATCTGGGTCACAACCCTATTGACGCCTTTAGAAAACGGGCTCTCGGATAATTGAGCAGCCAGCATTAAGAGATCCTCTGTGTTGCCTTCAATAATTGTACCCATGTCTGTCAGCTCGTAGGAAAAACCTGATTTCTCAAGAACTTTCTGAATATCAGCTACATATTCACCTACGCTGGGAGAATTTGTGCCCAACGGTATAATTGTAAGGTGCATTAAAGCCATTTTCCCCTCCAGAAAGATTTCGTCGCTGCCAACAATTTCTTCATCAATTACTTAATAGCGACAGCATAAAAATGCAAGAAACAAGAAGTCTTCGGCTCGCTATCTACTGCTTTATACCCATCAATAATTTAATCTTTTTGATTTTATCCGCTTACAATGGTAGAGAAAAACAACTATTGCTTTAATATATTGTTGCCTACTTAATTCCTGGAGTGTCCCCATGGCATATTCAACAGACTTCCTGATCATCGGCACCGGCATTTCCGGGCTGTCATTTGCCTTGAAAGCAGCAAAAATCGGCAAAGTTACAATTGTCACCAAAAAGGCAAAAGTTGATACTGCAACCAACCTTGCCCAGGGTGGAATTGCAGCGGTCCTCTCTGAAGAGGATTCCTTTGATCTGCATATTATGGATACACTGCGCTCCGGAGCCGGACTGTGCAAAGAAGAAGTGGTCCGCATGGTGGTTGAAAACGGCCCTGACCGCGTGCAGGAACTCCTTGACATCGGGGTGCATTTCAAAACCAGGACACATGATACCCCGCTTCTTGACCTGGGGCGTGAGGGTGGCCACTCAGCACGCCGTATCGCCCATGCATTGGATCTTACCGGACGAGAGATAGAAAACGCACTGCTGCAAAAGGTTGCCGAGACTCCCAACATTCGTTTACTTGAGAACCACCTCGCCGTTGACCTGTTAATTGGATCCAAAGCCGGGGTAAAACCATCTGAAAACCGTTTTGATGACCTCTGTCTTGGCGCCTATGTTCTTGATCGGGAAAGCGGCAAGATCGATAACTGGCGGGCAAAGGTAACAATTCTCTGCTCAGGCGGTTGCGGCAAGGTATATCTTTATACGACAAATCCGGATATTGCCACAGGTGACGGAATTGCCATGGCTTACCGGGCCGGTGCCAGGGTCGCCAACCTGGAATTCGTCCAATTTCATCCGACATGTCTTTATCACCCCAAGGCAAAAAATTTCCTGATTTCAGAGGCAGTCCGGGGTGAAGGCGGTCGATTGATTGACGAAAAAGGGTTCCATTTCATGGAGAAATATGACCCCGGGGGAGACCTTGCAACCAGGGATACTGTTGCCAGGGCAATTGATACCGAGATGAAGGGTAGTGGCGATGACTGTGTCTATCTTGATATCAGCCATAAGGACGCAGATTTTATCAAAAGCAGATTTCCCAACATCTATCAAACCTGTTTTTCATACGGTATTGACATCACAAAGGAACCAATCCCGGTTGTCCCGGCCGCCCATTACATGTGCGGAGGAGTCCTGACTGATATGTGGGGCAGGACAAATATTGAAAACCTCTTTGCCCTTGGTGAAACAGCCTGTACGGGTTTGCATGGCGGCAACCGCTTAGCCAGCAACTCCCTGCTTGAAGCTGTCGTTTTTGCACACCAGGCCTATCTGGTATGTGATCAGGAAAAAGACATAATCCTAGGTACTCCATTCCATGATTCCCCGGAATGGTCAACAGGCAAGGCAAGGATGATTAATGAAAACGTGTTAATCACCCATAACTGGGACCAGATCCGGCGCCTTATGTGGAACTATGTCGGGATTGTGCGGAGCGAAAAACGCCTTAATCTGGTCAAAAAGCGATTGGCTCCAATACTCAAGGAAATAGCGCAACATTTCAGGGATTACTTCCTGACCCCTGACCTTGTTGAATTGCGTAATATTGCCCTGGTGGCTGAACTCATTGTACAAAGCAGCATTCACCGCAAAGAGTCCAGAGGACTTCATGCCATTACTGAATATCCCGCACAGGATGACAAGAACTGGCTCCATGACACCATCCTGTCCCGTAGCGACAAAACAATACAATCATCTCTCCTGGGCCCTGATGAGCATGAATAAGCCCCCTAAAGGGGACAAGCCCCCTGGCGAGGATAAACACCCTAAAGGGCATAAACCCTCTGGCAAGGACACGTCAGCATACCTGGAACCAGCCGAAAACATTCTTGTTTTCCCGGGTTTTTCCTCTTCCTGCCTTTTTCATGGGACATTCAACCGGCATGGCGGCGTCAGCCCGTCTCCATGGAATTCTAATAATGTTTCCTTCGGACTTGGCGACAATTCTGAAAATATATATGCCAACAGAAAACAAATAAAAACAGCTCTTGGCTGCAAGCGCCTTGTCTCTGCAAAACAGATTCACGGTTCCCGGGTGCATACTGTTGATGAAAGCCCGGCGGACGACCTGGAAATCCATGGATTTGATGGACTGATCACCAATGTACCAGGCATAGGTTTAATGATCCAACAGGCTGACTGCCAAGCTGTTCTGCTGTTTGATCCTGCAAAAAAAGCTATTGGTATTGCCCATGTGGGCTGGCGGGGAACCGTGGCAGATATCATTGCTGAGACGGTTTTTTCCATGGGTCAGGAATTTTCAACAGAGCCGACTGATATAATAGCGGCCATAAGTCCTTCTCTGGGACCATGTTGTGCGGAGTTTATCAATTTTCGCTCTGAACTTCCAGAAGCGCTGCATGGCTATCAGGTTCGGGCCAACTATTTTGATTTCTGGGCAATAAGCCGCGACCAACTCTGTGGAGTTGGTGTCAGGCCGGAAAATATCCAGGCCGCTGGTATTTGCACCTGCTGCAATCAGGATTTTTTTTCTTATCGCAGAGACAGGGATACCGGACGCTTTGCGTCTGTGATTGGGGTGAAAAAGACTGAAGACTGAAGACTGAAGACTGAAGACTGAAGAAGAAATTTTAATCAATTGAAAATACAGAACAAACACCTTTTTTAGTTTTTCACCTTTTCACGCAGCTGAACAAAAAAAATTATTAAACAAGGTTTGGAACATAAGGTGTCAAAAAGTCCACGTTACATTGCCATTGAAATTCTCTGCAACTGGGAAGAAAACCGTCTGCCTGTTGATCAGATAATGGAGAAATGTTTTTCCAGCATGATCCTTGATGATCCGCGTGATCGACAATTGTCTATGTCCCTGGTATATGGCGTTATCCGCTGGCAGGGATATCTGGATTGGGTGCTTGGTGATTTTTCCAAACATCCTCTGAACAAAATGAAAAGCCGAACCCTGCAGGCACTCAGGGTTGGCCTTTTCCAGCTGCTTTTTCTGGACCGTATCCCTCCATCTGCTGCAATCAACGAAACTGTCCAGGCCCTAAAAGACATGAAGCAGCCAAAATGGCTGACCGGATTTGTCAACGGAATTTTACGCAGCGTCGAACGACAGCGCCAAAACCTTCCTACCCCTTTTAATAACATGCCACTCCCGGAATCTGCCCTGCTGAGCCACCCGGAATGGCTTATACAGCGATGGAAAACCCGTTACGGAAACCCATTGACTACCACAATATGCCGGGAGAACAACACAATTGCACCACTCTGCTTGCGGACCAATACATCTCTTACCTCAACAGAGACCTTACTGAAAAAATTTAAAAAAGCAGGTCTGGATGCAGCGCCTGGCAAGTTCAGCCCATTAGCTATCAAACTTGTGGATTATCACGGGCCTGTTGTAAATATTCCCGGATTTGGAGAAGGACTGTTTCAGGTGCAGGACGAGGCAGCACAGCTGATTACTCTACTGCTTGGTCCACTACAGAAGGAAAAATCTTACCTTGACGGTTGTGCAGGCCTGGGAGGCAAAACATCTCACCTGGCCCAGATGTTGCCAGCAGAAAGCATACTGATTGCCATTGAACCCAATAAAGGACGCGTAAAAAAACTCAAGGAAAACCTTGCCCGCTTGCGGCTCGACACTTCAGTGACTATTGTTGAGGATACGATTGGCTCTCTTCTGCCTGTTATGAAAGAAAAATTTGATGGGGTGCTGATAGACGCCCCCTGTTCAGGCCTGGGAGTTATCAGGCGGCACCCGGATATACGCTGGAACAGGACCCCTGAAGACCTGCTGCGTTACCAGGAAATACAATCTGCCATACTCGACAGCGCGGCTCAACTTCTGGCTTCTGGAGGAACACTGGTCTATGCTACCTGCAGCACAGAACCAGAGGAAAACGAAGAGGTAGTTCAAAATTTTCTTGCTCAAAATCCCCGGTTTATATTGTCAAACTGCAGAGATGTATTGCCTGGAAATGGAGCTTCACTTGTTGATAGTACGGGGGTTTTTCGGACCCTGCCGGGCCAGGACGACCTGGACGGATTCTTTGGAGCAAGGCTAATTAAAAAATATAGTGCATCTTAAGCAAACTCAGCAAAGTTCCTCTTGGGGCCTTGGTATACTGGAATGACGAATTTTTTTGAGCAATAAGATTCTTTCAAGGCTGTAATCCAGTAACAGTCGAGGAAA
>JAAXQI010000117.1 GCA_012974315.1 Desulfobacterales bacterium
CAGCATCATGGGCCGGAAACGAATAGCTGCTGCATCAATTACTTCTTCTGCCATAGGGATATTTTCTGACAGCCGAATTTCTATAAAGTCGACCAGAATGATGGAATTTCGCACCACGATCCCGGCGCCGGCCATAAAGCATATCATGGATGTGGCAGTAAAAAAGGCGCCCATGGCCCAGTGAGCCGGGAGTATGCCCACCAGTGAAAAGGGAATTGCCGCCATGATAACCAGCGGCACTGTGAAGGACTGGAACCAGCCTACCACCAGTATATATATCAGTATCAAAACAGCACAAAATGCAAGTCCCAGGTCACGAAATACCTCATAGGACATATGCCACTCGCCGTCCCATTTAATGGCTGGGCTAGTCTCAAAATATGGCAGCGAGGTGGTGTACTGTTTCACAGGAGCTCCCTGTTCGTTCCTGAGTTCTGAAATTTTTTCAGACATTTTCAGGATGGCGTACACCGGCGATTCCTCATCGCCCGAAACATCACCGGTCACATAGATAACCGGCATGCCGTTTTTGCGATAGATTGATGTTTCCCGAGGGATTTCAACCTGTTGAACAAGTTCTCCGAGGGGTACCAGGCTGCCCCTGTCACCAATGAGCTGAATAGCGAAAAAATCCCTGGTACTACGTTTTTCCCGGGGCAGGCGGAGGACGATGGGCAGATCCTCCTTTTCTTCCTCATTATGGATTAAACCTACCTTTAAGCCGGAGACAGCCAGCTTGAGGGTGGAGTTAATCTGCTCCATGCCAACCCCGGAGAGCCTGGCCTTGCCTTTGTCCACCTCCAGCCGGATTTTATCGACTTCATCTTCCCGGAACCAGTCCACATCCACAACATCGGGTGTAGATTCAAATATATCCTTAATCCTGCGGGCAAGGACCAACCGCTGTTCCGGGTTCTGCCCATATACTTCAGCCACCAGGGTCTGCAGAACAGGCGGGCCGGGCGGCACCTCGGCAACCTGCACAGTGGCCCCGTACCGTTTAGCGATAGCCTCCAGGTCAGGACGAATACTTTTTACAATCTCGTGACTCTGTCTTTTTCTGTCATGCTTACCGGTAAGATTGACCTGGATATCGCCAAGATGCGACTCCTGTCGCAGAAAGTAATGCCTTACCAGCCCGTTAAAATTGTAAGGAGAGGTGGTACCTGCGTACAGTTGATAATCAGTAACCTCTTCCACTTCAACCAGGTAGTTTCCAAGTTCCTGAAGCACAAAGGAAGTGGTCTCAAGGGGGGTATCCTCCGGCATATCAACCATGACCTGGAACTCGTTTTTGTTGTCAAATGGAAGCATTTTCACCTTGACCAGCTTCAAAGGGACAAATGCTATTGCGCAGAAGAGCAGAATAAAAACAGCAATCAAAAAAAGGTTCCTGATTTTCCCCTGGTGTATCAGGGGAGACATTATCTGTCGATACAGCCTGATGCTCCAGTCTTCCTGATCATTGGAGTGGGTTGTTGAAATCTGGGGTTTCAGCAACCTGATCGCGGCCCAGGGCGTCACAATGAAAGCGACGACAAGACTGAACCCCATGGCTGCTGAAGCACCTATGGGAATCGGTCGCATATAGGGACCCATAAGCCCCCTGACAAAAGCCATGGGCAATATGGCACCAATAACAGCGATTGTTGCAAGTATGGTAGGATTGCCAACCTCGCCAACTGCCTCTATTGCGATTGCGGTCAGTGACCGTTCCTTGTTTTCCGGAAGGTGGCGGTGGCGGACAATATTTTCCACAACCACAATGGCATCGTCCACCAGTATTCCGATTGAGAAAATCAGGGCGAACAGGGTAATCCTGTTCAATGTATAGCCATACAGGTAAAAAACAATCAGGGTTAAAGCCAGGGTCACCGGTATGGCAATAGCGACTATGCCAGACTCACGCAGCCCCAGAACAACCATAATAAGGAGGGTTACCGAGAAGATGGCCACTGCCATATGGAAGAGAAGCTCGTCAGATTTTTCCTTGGCCGTTTCTCCATAATGACGGGTAGTGGTAATGTGAATATCCCCAGGGATATAATTACCTTTCAGGGTGTCGATTTTTTTAAGCACCTGCTCAGCTACGGTGATAGCATTTGTACCCTGGCGTTTGGAGATAGCCAGGGTCACGGCAGGAGAAAGAGTGCCTGCCTGGTTCGTACCCGGTATCTGTTTCCTTTTGGCAGCAGGGCCTTTTGCGAAAAAAACATAATTGTCGGGTTCCTCGGGGCCATCTATGATAGTGGCTACATCCCTGAGATAGACAGGAGTATTCTGATGAACTCCGACCACCAGTGCTCCCAACTCTTCCGAATCCCTGAAAAAGCCGTCGGTTTCGATAAATACTTCCCTGGACTGGGAGGAGAAACTGCCCAGATATTCCTGCTGGTTAGATATTTTCAGTAAGGGCACCAACATGGTTGGCGCGATATTATGGGCTGCCAACTTACCGATATCCAGCTCCACCCGCACCTCCCTTTTGGGGCCACCGATGATCTTGACCTCTGAGATGTCCGGGATCTCTTTGACAGAATCAGCAACCTGAGCCGCCACCCTCCTCAAGGTATAATGGTCATATTCCTCAGACCAGAAAGTAAGAGCCAGTATGGGTACGTCGTCGATACTTCTTGGTTTGACCAACGGCTGAGAGGCGCCCTGGGGAATAATGTCAAAGTTGGCAAGCAGTTTCTGGTTGAGCTTGACGATGCTTCTTTCTTCGTCTTCCCCTACTTTAAAGCGGACAACAACCAGGGAAGAGTGAGGCCGGGACGTGGAGTAGACATATTCGACACCTGGAATTTCCAGGAGCAGTTTTTCCATGGGCCGGCTTACCCGTTCTTCCACTTCCTTGGGGGACGCGCCTGGCATCTCGACGAAAACATCGATCATCGGCACCTTGATCTGGGGCTCTTCCTCCCGGGGAAGAATAATTGTGGCGCCGACACCCAATAAAATTGAGGCGAAGATTATTAGAGGGGTGAGCTTGGAGTTGATAAACAGCCTGGCAATATGGCCGGCTGGTCCCAGTTTCATTATTTTATCTCCACGGTGACCCTGGAACGGTCTTTCAAGCCAGGTTTCGGGTTAGTAATAATGATTTCGCCGCCCTGCAGGCCAACGAGGATTTCCAAACCGCCATCAAAAGTTTTTCCGGTTTTTACGAGCCGTAAATGCGTTATCTGGTTGTCATCAACTGTGAAGACCTGCTCCAGTTGTCCACGTTTTATAAGTGCCTGTTTGGGGATAAGGATAGTTTGCCGCTCCTCCCTGGGGCAGAGGGCCTTACCGTACATGCCGCTATTAATTCCCGCTTGTTCAGGAAGAGCGATCTTCACCCTGAAGGTCCGGCTTAGCGAATCCGCAGTGGGTGCTACTTCCACGACTTTCCCTATAATGAGCAACTCTCCCAGGGCATCTATCTGCACCGGTACTTCCCGACCCAATTCAACCTGGTTGGCAAACTCAGCCTCCCTGACATCAACCTCCAACCTGAATCCATCAGGGTCTTCGATCTCCAGCAGGGGTACACCGGGAGTAGCGAATCCGCCAGCATCAACCAGCTTCCTGACAATGGTCCCGGCAAAAGGCGCCACCACCCTGGCATGGCTTTTAAAAACCTCCGCCTCTTTGACCTCTGACTGTGCCCTTGCAAGTGACATCATTAATCCCTCTTTTTGTGATTCAAGCCGTAAAACACCCTCCCTGGCAGCATCAAGCTGGGATTTGGCCATCTGCCGCTCTGTCTTGATAGTATCAAACTCCTGGTTGCTGATTATTTTCTCGGTGCTCAGGTTTTCGTACCGCGAGTAACTTGCCTGGGCCATGGAAAAGTTGGCCTCCGCCTGTTCTTTTTGCGCCTCTGCCTGGTTAATGGCAGCCTGGATTCCGTCCAGGGATTTCCCGGTGCTGGCCAAAGCAGCCTTGGCCTGCTTCAGCTTTTCAATAACTTCCCGATCATCGATTAACAACAACAGATCTCCGGCTTGTACCTTGCTGCCTTCTTCGACAGTGATTTCCTTAATCTGGCCGGCTATCTTGCTTGATAAAGCCGCTTTAGTCCTGGCTCTGATGGTGCCGACAGCTTCATAATAAAGAGAGACTGTGGAAGGTTTGACAACAACACCTTCCAATAGACCCTCAAAGACTGGCGGTTCTTTATTTTCGTTCTGGTTACCATTATGACCGCAGGCAAAGACAGCTCCAAGGGTAAAACTCAAGAGTATGATCATGAAAAGATTAACAGATTTCAAGGACAAACCTCCATGAAGATAGATATGAATTGTTTCCTGTCAAAGTACTAAAAAATCAAGCAACTTTCAGAAAAAAACTTAAATAAATAAATATTTACAAGGTATTTAAAATTCCGGGGATACTTTCCTTACCTATCACTTCCTGCTATGACAATAGGGGACAGACCACGGTTTAACGGTTTACAAGAGAAAGTCCATGATTATAGCAGGGAGACCGTCGGGCAAAAAAAACGCCTTTGTGCATACACACAAAAGCGTTTTTTTGAAACTTACGTCTAGAGGAAACAATAGGGGGCAGACCTGAACGGCATCCTACAGTACAATCGCATCATCCTCTGGCATTCATTTATTTTCTATTTTTAAGAATACATGTGAGGCTGCTGATTTCTTCGCCAATCATGGCAATATCAACAAATTTATTTTCAATTTTTTCGATGATATCTTCATCGAAACGCTTCCAACTTCGGAGTTTGCCAGCATCAAGTTGATTTTTAAACCCGCCTATATGAAAGTTATTGGCTTTGTGGTTTAATTCGCTTAGAAGTTCGAGTTGCTTTACTGTAAATGGTCTCATTGTCTTCTCCTTAGTCTATCAACTTAAATTATTAATATTGGAACAAAAAATCAATATGTGCCGATGAAAATACAAGTTGTTAAGGTCCCGCTGTAGCTGACCACACTCTATATCTCATATATCCATCCATGCTTAATTCGACATTTATATCGAGGCTATAGGCACCACATTATGTAT
>JAAXQI010000121.1 GCA_012974315.1 Desulfobacterales bacterium
CATTTATATCAAATAGATAAGGATGTCACTTTAAAAGAATAATCATGACGTGAGGATGAAAGTGCCGCAAAGGGTGGGATAGCATTCAGGAGTAAGCAATAGAGCCAACTTTTAAATGATATTGTGCTTCTTTATCTTATTCGTCCATGTTTGACAAATCAATGTTATAACTGGATATCTTGCGGTAAAGCGTGCTGCGATCCATTCCAAGAAGACGGGCAGCCTTTGCCTTATTACCTGCAGTCCGGCGTAATGCGTCAAGAAGACGATCAATTTCATCATCTGATTCCATTAAAGGCTCTGATGGATGCATATGCGAGGGTTGAGGTGTAAGGGGGCCAGGTAATGTATGCATCGGTGGTTCAGCGAAAATTATATCTGCTGGCAGATGGTCAGAGGTTATAGTGTCCCCCGGGCAGAGAACGTAGGCCCGTTCTATAACATGTTCAAGTTCCCGGATATTTCCCGGCCATGTGTGGTTTAAAAGAAGCTCCATGACAGAGTCGGAAAAGCCGTTAATTTCTTTTTTCATTTTGTTATTAAAAATGGTGAGAAAATGCTGGGACAAGAGAGCAATATCGTCCTTGCGCTCCCGTAATGGTGGCAGAATAATATCCACTACACGGAGCCTGAAGTAGAGGTCTTCTCTAAACTCGTTCCTGCGCACTTTTTCCTTAAGGTCGGCATTTGTTGCCGTGACAACACGGACATCCACCTGGATGGGCTGGTCCTGGCCAACGGGGTAAAATGTTCTTTCCTGGAGAAAGCGCAGCAATCGTAACTGCATACGCGAAGAAATATCACCTATCTCGTCGAGAAAAAGGGTGCCGCCGTCAGCCTGCAGGATTCTCCCAAGTCTGTCACGGTCAGCACCGGTGAAAGACCCTTTCTTGTGGCCGAAGAGTTCACTTTCCAGAAGATCTTCCGGAATAGCCGTGCAGTCAACCTTGACTAAGGAACGGTTGTGACGGGGGCTTTCATCGTGCAGGGCATCTGCAACCAGCTCTTTCCCTGTCCCGCTTTCGCCTGTGATAAGGACTGTGGTATCCACCTTGCCGACACTTTCGATAAGGGCATATATTCGCTGCATCGGCAGACTTTTTCCCACAAAACGGTGAAAATTTGTGCGTTGATCACGTTTGTCAATATCTTCTAAATGAGTAAGATCACGGGCTGTGATCACCACTCCTAGAAAGGTTGATTTTTCGTCCTTAAGAGGCGCAGCTGTCACACTCATAATGCCAACGCTGCCATCAGGCTTCTGCCATTCAAGACGATGCATTTTTAGCACTTTTTGATGTTTAAGAACCTCTTCTGCATCATTTAGAAGTGCTCTGCCCAATCTGCTGCTCAAGGTGGGGAGGGAAATGCCAATGCCAATCTCAGGCAGAAAGGACCGGGCCCAATCACGTGCCATGTCGTTCATGTCGGCAATGCGGAGATGTGTATCTACTGTTATGATAATTTCTCTGACACTTCGTAAGATTGTTTCCTGCAGATAGCGGTTTTTTTCCTGATGTTCCTCAAACCGGTTTTTCTCTTTCTGCAATTCCTGTTTTTCAAGAGCAAGGGCAACAACTTTTAATAGTTCATCTTTCTTGACCGGTTTGGGTACATAATCAAAAGCACCGAGACGGACTGCCTCAGCGGCTGTTTCTATATTCGGATAACCGGTTATCATGACCACAGGACATGTATGTCCCATTTCCTTGATCTGCCTGAGAAGATCAATGCCTGAAGCGCCCTGGAGGACAATATCGCTGATAATCAGATCAAAGTCCTCTTGCTTAACAACATCTATAGCTTCATCAAAACTTGAAACTCCGGTAACAGATTCATAACCTGCACGCTTTAAAAGCATTTCAAAGGTCAGACGTAAACTCTCCTCATCATCAACAAGCAGTATCCTGTCAGTTTGTTCATGTTGGGTGTTCATTGAAATCTCCCTTTGAAGGGTAGGGGTTTAAATATTTTGTTAATTAAAATTTGCCGTCATTCACGAAAAATGGTGAATGGTAATTCATTTCTTGTTATGAGGCAATTCTAAATATTGCCTTGACCGTTGAAGGCATGTAACTTTATAGTATGCAACCTTGCAACAGTCAATGATTCTCAGACAAACATAAAATGGAAAGTATGAAGAGCAACAACGGCACGTTGAGCGGAAATAACGGGAAGGTCTCCCTTGAGGAGCGGAGGCGATTCTTAAGCCTCGGCCTTAAGATAACCGGTGTCCTTGCGGGAGGATCCATGCTCTCTCTTGTGCCAGTGAAGAGGGCTAAAGCCGAATTGTTAGGGGCCGGTGTAGTTGGGACCTATTCCTATGAGCCCCATTATGCCATGCTTATATATAATGATAGATGTATAGACTGTGAGCGTTGTCTTGAAGCATGCAAACAGACAAATAATGTTCCTTCCTATGGTTATAGGATTACCATTTTAGGACGAAAAAAGATTGGTATTGCGGCCAGCAAAATGATACGGGAGTTTCTTCCAGTTCTTTGCAATCAGTGCAATAGGCCTCCATGCGTTCGAGTCTGTCCTACCAGGGCAACATTTAAGGATAAGAAGAATGGTATAGTAATGATGAACGGGTCATTATGTATTGGATGCAAGGCCTGCATGACGGCGTGTCCCTATAATGCCCGTTACTATAACAGGGATACAGAGTCAGTGGATAAGTGTGATTTTTGTTTTAGCAGGCGGCTGCAGAATGGTGAAACAAGTACTGCCTGTGTAGAGGCATGTCCTGCCGGGGTATTGTTTTTCGGTGATTTGTCCGACCAGAAAAGTGAAATTTACAACTTGCTCCATAAGCCGGAGCAGGAAATAAAGGTTTTAAGGCCTGAGTCAAACTCCAAGCCCAATGTATTTTATTTGTAGGAATAAATGGTGGCAGAGATTGTCGGGTTATAAACGGGTTATTATAATGAATAGGTTCTATAAAATTTCCTTTATCTTTATACTTCTGGTGGCCTCTTCAGGCTACGTCAGTTTTACTGGAGCACAGGAGTATGGTGGTGGGCCAATTGTTTTTATAAAACCGGTTCGGGCTGTTATTTTTGAACATAAATTCCACCTTGGGAAAAAGTTTGACTGCCAGAGCTGCCACCCTGATTTATTTGCTAAAAAAGCAGGTGAAGTTGAAGAAAAGGAAGATTTTACCATGGCGGCCTTTAACCAGGGAAAGTACTGCGGTAAGTGTCATGATGGTACGACTGCATTTTCAGTTAACACGAAGTGCACCTGGTGTCACATAGGCGTTCAGGGGCATAAACACCTGGAAGAATATGAACTGGGAATAAAGTAGGCAGCAAACAGGTATAAAGATTTCTGGAAAGAACTGAGTATTCAAGGGCACAAGCACCTTGAAGAGTATGAACTGGGAAAGAAGTAAAACGATGTTAAAACTTTCTTGAGAAAAATATGGCTGCAAATCTTGATCATTTGGAAGAAGGGTACCTGGCAAGTAACAGAATAAAGTGGCTTACACACCTTTTTTCCCTCATAACCATAGCAGGGCTTACAGCTGGTTCCTATGCGACAATGACAGGGCATCAGATTGCGTATGGCATCTCCCGGGAAGTGCCCTGGGGGATATTGACCGCATCATTTGCTTTCTTTGCCATTACTTCCACTGGATTGTGTTTGATAGCAGCCATCAGCCATGCCTACGGAGTGACTCCCTTGAGGCCTTTGGGGAGCCGTTCAGTGTATCTTGCCATAGTTACAACCGTCACGGCTTTCATGCTTCTGGCTTTCAGTGTGGAAAATCCATGGCTGCTTATCTATTATAATGCGGTCTCGCCGAGTCTTACATCGAATATATGGTGGCTATCCACCCTGTATGGCATTATGTCAGGCTGTCTGTTTCTGCGTTTTGCTTTTCTTATCTCAGGCAGTAAAGGAGCAGCTTTAAGCTTTGGGATTATTGCTGCAGTGGCAGCAGTCGGGGCAAACAATAACCTCGGTGGCCTGTTTACCCTGGCTTCAGACCCGCCCATCTGGTTTGGGGTTCAGCTTCTCATTTTATTTCTGGCATCAGCAGTATTATCCGGAACTGCTGCAATAATTATTTTTACAGTTCTTGCCTATGTTATAAGAAAAAAGAGAATAATCGGGGAAGCACAAAAAGCACTTGAGACTGCAGCGACACTAATGGCTCTCATGATAGCTATCGTACTGGTCGTTACCGTTGCCCGGTTTTATACCATGTATTTCAGTGATATTCCTGATCCGGGAATTGTTGCTGCCCAGGCATTAATTAATGGCCCCCTGGCAGTCAACTTCTGGGGGTTTGAAATTATTGTAGGCCTTATTGCTCCGCTGGCGCTCTTATTGATAACCAGAACAAAGTCCATCTGGGCCATGACATTGGCTTCTTCCATGGCTCTGCTGGGTGCTTATGTCCAGAGGTTTGATCTGGTTTACAGTGGACAGATAGTGCCAAAGTTTTCCGGTTGGAATGAATTGCCTCAGTATCTCCATTATTTCCCGACTGGTCCCGAACTCATTGTTGTTATAGGGGCATTTGGCCTGGTTGCATTTGGTTTCCTGCTGGGTGAGAGATTTGTGGGAAAACTCTTCCGTCTTTATTAGTTGTCAGCCGCATAAAAAAACACTCCGCTATAGTTGTCTTTCCATGTTACTGATCTTTTGTGTCCGGTTCAGGAAAAGTTTGTGCTTTTTTTGACGGTTGGACACTGTCCCAACCATCTCTGTAGCCTTTGCGGTACAGTTTTCTTAAAAGAAGATTTTTAGTTTCAGGTTCTGCCTGTTTTTCCATTCCCTGTGCTTTCTGTATACCGTGTGAGTATCCAATTCCATAATATTGATTCTGTAGCTCCTGTTCTGTCGAAACTCCGTACATAAATGATCCTATACAGTTTTTAATGATCATTACTATGATCAGCAGGATGATAACGGCTGTCTCTTATACACATCT
>JAAXQI010000005.1 GCA_012974315.1 Desulfobacterales bacterium
GGGCATTCATCGACAGCTTCTGTGCCTTCGTGGATATAGCCGCAGTTTCGGCAGCGCCACGTGACTTTTTCCTCACGTTTAAAAACTTTTCCTGCTTTAATATTCGCCGCCAGGTCGTTGTATCTTTTTTCATGCTGTTTTTCCGCTATGGCAATAGCTGTAAATATACTGGCAATATCCTTGAAACCTTCTTCCATCGCTGTTTTGGCAAATTCCGGATACATGATTGTATGCTCATAATTTTCACCACCAGCAGCTTCTTGCAGGTTCTCAAGTGTGGTGCCGATTACTCCTGCAGGAAAACTCGCTGTAATCTCCACTTCACCCCCTTCAAGAAGTTTGAACAGCCTTTTGGCGTGTTCTTTTTCCTGGTTGGCAGTTTCCTCAAAAATGGTGCTTATCTGGACAAATCCGTCCTTTTTAGCCTTGGAGGCAAAGTAGGTATAACGATTACGTGCCTGGGACTCCCCGGTAAAGGCGGTCAGGATGTTTTTCTCTGTCTGTGTTCCTTTGAGTGTGGTCATGTTGAGCTCCTTATAAAGAATAGAAAAATGAGATATATTATTGAGAATGATTCTTAATAACAGCTTAAGACGGCCTCTGGCAAGAAAAATTTAAATAAAGAATAAACTTAACCTGCTGCTTATCTTGACACCTGTATATAATTTTGCTGCCCTGAAGACAGTCGCGTGAATTGTGTTAGTCTACTATAAAAAAATAAATCTTTAAATTAATGATTGTTGAGCCGCAAGCAGTTTTTCAATATCAACAGGTTCAAAGGACAAGAATGAAAACATCCTCTTTTCAAGGTCCTGGCATAGTGCGTAATTCGTTTTAATTGCTTCGCAGCGGACAACATTGTTCCTGCCGTATCGTTCAAGGATATATGTAAGCCGCTCTGCCAGGCTGACCACCTGGTCATGGTTGACCCTTTTGTCTGCGTAGTAAACGATCTCTTTTTCAGTAAAGTTTTTTCCCGAGGAGTAGTTCCTCAGGATTACATGTTCTCCAACAATGTCTGCAAGGGGCTCAAGGTTATGGGCCAGGCAAATTTCAACCCCCTTGGCAGCATGATCATTATTATTGTCAAGACAGGCTGTTTTGCCGATGTCATGCAACAGGGCCCCGGCAATTACCCTATCCATAGATAATTCATGTCCGAGAGTAATAAGGCTACTTGCAATTATCTCTGCCACCCCGGCCACCACAATGGAGTGGTCTTTAATATTGGGCAGCATGTGATACTGCTCCATGAGGTCCAGGCATTCCTTAACATCTGGAATTTCACGGGGTAATGAATTCATGGATGCTCAGCTGTTCTTGCCGCTCAGTTCATGTACTGCATCAATAAAGATTTTTGCCTGCTTGGGCGGGGTAAACTGGTGGATCCCGTGTCCCAGGTTACAGATATGGCCGTGGGCCTTGCTTGCTCCGGCAAGAAGTTTTGCCACCCGGTCCCGCAGTTCATTTTCAGGCAACAGCAGCGCAGAGGGATCAAGGTTCCCCTGTACAGCTATATCCGGTCCAATCTGTTCAATTGCTTTGGCAATATTCATTCTCCAGTCAAGGCCAAGAACATCAGCACCGGATGTTTTTGACAGGTCCAGCAATGTCGCTCCATTATTGGCAAAATAGATTATCGGAACATCGGTTACTTCTTTAAGCTCGGCAATAATTCGTTTTACATAGGGGAGCGCATAGCGTTCAAAGTCGTCTGGAGCCAGAACACCGGCCCAGGAATCAAAGATCTGCAGGGCCTGGGCTCCGGCAGCAGCCTGGGCCTTAAGGTAAAGGATGGTGCATTCGGTTATCTTGTCCAGAAGGGACGAGTAGAGCTCAGGATCTGCAAACATCATTTTTTTGGTTTCAAAAAAGAACTTGGAGGAACCTCCCTCGATCAGATAGGTGGCACAGGTGAACGGGGCTCCGGCAAAACCGATGAGCGGCACCTTTTCAGCAAGTTCTTTTCGCAGAATCCGGATGGTATGGCAGCATCCACCCCGAGAATGTCCACAGGCTGGATTGTAACTTCTGCAGCTAATTCCGGTGTTTTGCAGAGTTCAAGAAATGTGAGTTTGCTTCTGACTGCCTGGTACTCAGGCAAATAGCGGCCAGCCTGACGCATCATCCATACCGGTGTATAGTCTACCTTTTCGCCTCTGCAGGCCTTTAGAAAAGTATCGTTCATTTAAATAAGTCCTCAGTTGTCAGTTATCAGTTGGCAGTGTTAAGCTTTGGTGATTAATAATTTTTACTTTTAATTTCCACTAAGTTTCTAGTAGTTAATTTTGTTGGCTTAAGACAATCATAGATTATAAACTCAGCGGTCAGCAAAAAAATATCTGCAAACTGACTACTGAAAACTGCCTACTCCATCCCCTTGGGGGTATAATTGCAGAAGGGTTCTTCGGCCAGGTAATCCCCGGTCATGGAATAGGAACGGGCCCGGCATCCGCCGCAGACATTAATATATTCACAGCGGCCGCAACTTCCCTTATAGCTATTGAAATCTCTTAAACTTTTGAATAGTTCTGAATTTTCCCAGATGTCTTTAAAAGGCTGTTTGCGGACATTGCCTGCAGATTTCGGGAAATAACTGCAGGGTAGAACCTCGCCGTCAACATCAATGAGACATATCAACTGGCCTGCCAGACATCCCTTCGAGCCTCCGGTTGAGAATTTCAGGGAACGGCGTTTGAATTTGTCCTTATCTTTTTTGGAGCGTTGCAAAACAATACGGTAATAGTGCGGTGCACAGGTAGGGCGTACGAGCATGTCGTCCTCCTCTTTTTCCATATCGTAATGCCAGTTAAGGAGCTCTTCATAATCCTCCGGCGAAATGAGTTCCGCAAGGATATCCTGCCCGCGACCGGTTGGCACGATCATGAACATATACCAGGCCGTGGCGCCAAGCTCCTTGGCAAGTTTATATATTTTGGGAACTTCCTCCTGGTTCCTTTTAGTAAAGGAAGAGTTGATCAGAAATTCAATATTATGTTTCCTGAAAAGAGCTGCAGCTCTGAGCGTACCTTCAAAAGCGCCCTCCTGGTTGCGAAAATCGTCGTGCACCTCAGCAGAGGCCCCGTCAAGACTTAAGGATACCATCCTGATGCCGGACTTCTTAATGTTCAGGCAGGTATCTTCTGTCACAAGGGTGCCGTTGGTAGCCAGGCACATCCGTAAATCCTTTTTGGTGCCGTAGGCGGCTATATCAAAAACATCTTTTCTTAAAAGGGGTTCGCCACCTGAAAGGACTACTACCGGCTTGGCATATGAGCTGATATCATCAAGCACCCTTTTGGCTTCCTCAAAAGAAGAATCAGGATGATCCTTGGCCTCCATTTCCGAGGAAGAGCGGCAGTGCACACAATTTAAGTTACAACGCCTGGTTATTTCCCAGGCAATCCATTTTACGTCAAAGTCCACCGGGACCTCCTCATTAAAGTAAGGGATAGTACAGGGCAAAAAAACGAATTAAAAACATTCGCATACATTGTTGCTACTATATTGCCGATGGGATTACAGGTCAATGCATAATGGATAAAAATACAGGTTAATTTTATCAAACCCATACTATTGGGATAATATGTTAATATCCCACATTGGTGTGTCAGTTTATCGAGCAAAATAAAGAGATAATGATTAGATTTTATCATATACCAGTGGAGATAAAGTCAACAATGCGGATGAATACGTGAACAGGGAGTCTGCGTGAAGAAATATGGTTGCATTCAGAAACGCTATGTGGGAAATAGTATTTATAATTATCGGGTAAATTCAGATGTATCAGGGATGTTTGGTGCGTTATTTCTCTAGAGCAGCTTGTTGAAAAAAAACTGAAAAGGAGGAGCGTTATGGAAATTAAAAAGGTTCTCGTACCAGTTGATTTTTCGGAAAACTCCAAGAAAATTCTTGAAGCTGCAGGATATTTTTCCGGAAAGTGCCAGGCCGAGGTTCATGTCGTATTTGTTGTCCAGAGCTTTGATGACTACTCAGGTTTTTTTGTGCCCCATATGCCGGTTGCCAAATTTGAAGAAGAGATGGTGCAGGCCGCAGAAGAGAAGATGGAAAGTTTCCTGGCAGGCCATAAAAATATCGCGGCAAAAGTCCTCGTTGGAGATGTTGCCGAGGAGATTATTCGTCATGCTGAAGAAAGTGGCATGGACCTGATTATCATGGGTACCCACGGTTATAAGGGGCTTGAAAAAGTCATGTTCGGCAGTGTGGCTGAAAAGGTTGTCAGGTCTTCCCCCTGTCCGGTCTTGACAATAAACCCGTACAAAAACTTATAGGGATAGGTTTACTTTCTTTATGAAAACTTAAGCGTGCAATATAGCCAGTATGCTGGTTGTATACCCCTGCTCACTGCCGACAAGTGGCTCGAGGTGGAAAAGCCTTTGGAATAAAGCGGCTGAGGAGATTCCGGGGAAACAATAAAAATCGAGCTTTTGAAAATTTGCTGCAGGAACGGGGAATTCAAGGTTTATTTTTTCCTCCCAGGCTGTTACATGCTTTGACAGTAAATGAAGTTCCGGATATTTGTCAGAAGATGTGTCCTGTAAAACGGCTGTCTCCCTGAGAATATTTTCAAAGTATTGCAGCTCTTCCCGGGCTGCCAGGCGAAATTTATTTCTACTTAATATATATTGTTCGGCATCTGATTTGCTTGACTTAAGGCCTGGAAACTTTGGAATGGAGAGTGAAAAAAGTATTTGTGGTGTTTTGCGCCAGGTATTTTCGTATCCGTCAAGCAGGGAGTTTCCGCTGTCAGGACTTGTAGTAACAAGGGAAAAAGGGCGATTTGGGGAAGAGTCTGCCAGAAAGAGTTCTGCCCAGGATTTTACCCTCAGGGGGATAAGCATGGAAGATGCACCCATGGAATAATCTTCAGGATAATCAATTTTGTCCTTAAGTTGTGTGAGCTCTTCCCTGTCAGCAATTTGTGCAGGATTTGCTGAGTCTGTTTCGCTAAGCCCTTCAAGGGAAGCGAAATTTTTTTGTTCAGCAGAAGAAATGAGGGCCAGTCCTTGCCGGACCTCATTTTCTCTTCTGTCGAGCATCTCGGCAAGCTTCAGTATGAGCCTGGCCTGCCAGAGACGCTCTTTGTTCTGGGCCTGAGCTTTTTTGCCATTATCATTTTGCAGGGCGGAAAGGACACTGCTGGATGTGGCCTCATCCTTGTCTCTGATCTGTCCTGTTGCTATTGGAGAAGCTGCCGTGGAGAAGAGACGGGCAAGATCATCGGGCCTGCTGTTCTCCATCTCCCGTAAGAGCCGATTGAAACGGGTAAGATCTTCATGAAGGGGAGCCGGCACATATCCGGAGCATAGATTTGTGAATGAATTTTGCTTATTTTTGCCTTCATCACCTGTTTCTGCAGGCAGATAATAGGATAATGAGTTAAAGAAAAACAGAAGCTTTTCCATATCATGAATCGAAGGTTCTGTTTCAGGAAAAAGAAGTACTGATGATAGTGGTTTCATATGCATGCAATTAAAAAAAATATTTCATTGGTAGCGGTAATTATTACCTATCTGCTCTTTAACTTCAGGTATTCACCTGAAAGTTTTGCTTATTCTATCAAATCAACCCTGATCCAGATCCTGATAACATCTCCGTTTGTTATCGGTTTGACCATCCTGGTCGTATCTTTCATGCAGAGATCGTCCGGTGAACGTCTTCCCTGGGATCGGATTATAAGGATTTATTGTACCCTGGGTATCATAATAGGCTTTTTTTATGCCTTAAGCGAATACTGGCTTACAGCCCATTGAAGATTTGAAATATTGAAGATTGAAGATTGTTAATACAGCAAAACTTTTAATAGTCTACAGAGGACTACGGATTTTCCGTTAATTTTCAATTTTCAATTTCTCAAATCTTCAATACTATCAGGTTTACCTGATAAGTGAATTATCCCCATGGTAGCCCGATGGTACTGTGGTGTTAGGGAGAACCATTGATTTTTTCCCAAGCAATGTGCCTGGATTCGTGACGGTATTACATCCTGTTTGTACGTGGTCTCCCAGTATGGCACCCAATTTTCGCAAGCCTGTTTTTACCTGGCCGGCTGGAGTATTGATGGCAACCTCGCCTTTGATAAAGCGAAGATTTGCCAGCTTTGTCCCTGCCCCAAGGTTGACCTGATTGCCGAGGATGGAATCTCCAAGGTAGGCAAAATGTCCTGCTTTGGCTCCGTCCAGAAAAATGGAGTGCTTTACCTCGGTGACATGCCCTATAACGCAATTTCTGCCAATCAGGCAATTGCCCCTGATATAGGCGCCATGGCGGACTTCAGTCTGGTCGCCGATTATGGTGGGCGATTTAATTAATGCTCCTGGCTCAATAAGCACCCCTTTGCCGATCCTTATGTGATTACCAGCAAGAATCGCACCTGCCATAATAACACTGGCACCGACCAGAAGCTCTCCATCATGATATATTTTCATGGCCCCCTTGGTGGCATCACCATATTTAATGGTGAAGTCTCTGGCCTCCAGCAGGGTGCCGTTGTAATACACCAGGGTTCTTATAAGGGGTTGCCCGTCCTGAATCAGGGCAGGTGTTAATTCAGGGTAGCGCTGTGCTTCAAGATAAGGTGTGAGGTTTTGCAGGGCAAACCAGACTTGGTCCTCAGCTCGAATGAGTTCTGAATGTTCCCATGAGGATAGATCAAAAAAAGAGTGTGCTGAAAGCATAATTGGTGAC
>JAAXQI010000141.1 GCA_012974315.1 Desulfobacterales bacterium
ATATTTAAGGGGGTTCCTCTATCTATTCCCTGAAGAATACTTCGGTAGCCATGGGAGACATGCACTGAAAACGACTCAGCACTAAAACTTTTCAAAAAAGAAATCCCAAAGTTCATTAACATCAATCTTTGAACACACATAAGAGTTTTTATTAGTTGCATGGTGCAACAAAGAGGACAGACTAATCTGATCTTTCAGGTTCATATCCAGAAAGGTGAAGCCACATCTGACTTTTCCAGCTTCATCAATATTTCTATGTATAATTTGAGCTGAGCATTTGAGCTCAACCTTATTCATTAATTCAATGCTTACCTCAGGGATAATTAACCCGGGTATAAGGGTGGAATTATAAACCTCTTCTGCAACAGAGAACCCCGAACCTGAAATATCAATTGCCTTAAGATTGATTTTTTTCCTGATCAGGGGATGCTTAAAAATAATACTGGGCATCGGCAGCAGCTTTTGTCGTATACTCCTATGTTTCTTGGCCTTAAATATCTGAATTTGACTTTTAAGTGGTTTTAAAACAATTGTAGCATCCACAGGGTCACTTGAAATTCGGCAAATTTCGCAACTCCCGGAATAAATAAAATCAAGCTTGTCCTTCAAAATAATATTTAAGGGGGTTCCTCTATCTATTCCCTGAAGAATACTTCGGTAGCCATGGGAGACATGCACTGAAAACGACTCAGCACTAAAACTTTTCAAAAAAAGGTAAATCTAATTTGACCCATTGGGAGGAGATATTTGTAAGTTCAGCTTCAACTAAAACCTTTTTCAGGCCATCAGTGAAATAAAAATGGTCAAAAACATATGAATTAAACTTCTTTACGGGTTCCAGGAGTTCTAACCAATCACAAATCAAATGGTTATCCAGACAGGGTTGCGGGGTAGCATGGACAGAAAGTATTGAATTATATTTCTGGTGCTTAAAGTTAAGTACAACTTCACCATCCTGGAAGTTAACTCTGTTCAAAGAGTTTATCAGCCTGTCACGGCGAATCTCTTTCCACTCATGGCTTTCCAGATTTTCAGTAATGCTACCTGTAACCAGTTTCAGTTGAGCACCGGAGTCTCTAGTAACCATAAGAGCTCAATATCCCTTTTTCATTTTGGGCCAGACAAATGTACCACATTGTTACACACAATATTAAACTATAACATACGACAATAGTCGAGAATTACTAGATATCCCAAAAAAACAGAAAAAATTCAACTACTTTTTTGGGTTCACTTAACCCACCAGGTCATCAATGCCTGGATCGGGTTGTAATAAAGAGGGAGGGTTTCGGGACGGTTAAACTTGTTCCAATAGGATATTCTGTGGCGTGCTACATACCAGTTCGGCACCACGTAATATCCATACCATAGTACCCTGTCAAGGGCCTTGCAGGCTGCTTGAAGCTCTTCCTGTGTTGTTGCGTAAATAATTTTATCCACCAGCTGGTCTACAATGGGATCTTTGATGCCGATAAGGTTTCTGGCGCCCTGACGATCGGCTGATTCTGAATACCAGAAGTCGCGCTGTTCATTGCCCGGAGACTGGGATTGACCAAACACATGCACTGTCATGGCAAAATCAAACCTGTTTAGACGATCAATGTAGAGTGCCGGGTCAATGGTCCTGTAGGAGGCATTCACCCCAAGCTTACTGAGGTTATTGACATAACCGGCCATAACCCTTTCAAATGAAGGGGAAACAAGCAGGATCTCAAACTCAAAAGTCTTACCTTCCTTATCAACCAGGCGGCCATCTTCCACAATCCACCCTGCCTCTATGAGAATATTTTTGGCCGCACGGAGATTATCCCTGATGCCGTTTGGGGTATTTGAGGAAAACGGGGTCAACGGCTGGGTGAATATCTCGGGAGGCAATTGGTCCTTAAAGGGCTGCAGGTATTCAAGTTCCAACCCTTCCGGCAGCCCTGTTGCAGCCAGATGCGAGTTGCTGAAATAACTGGCGCTGCGTGTATATTCATTGAAGAACAACTTGTTGTTTGCCCATTCAAAGTCAAAAGCCATCCCCAGAGCTTTGCGGACCTTTCGGTCCTGGAACAACGGATTTCTCTGATTAAACACAAAACCCTGCATACCCTGGTTATTGCGATGGGGCATGTATTCCTTCATAATCTGTTTGCTTTCAAACTTTGGCCCCACCAGGTCACGGGCCCACTGTTTGGCGATATTGATGTACATAAAATCAAACACATTTGCCTTAAAGGCCTCTACAGATACTATCTGATCCCTGAAATACTTGTAGGTTATGGTATCAAAGTTAAACATACCCTTGCGGGTTGGATGATCAATAGCCCAGTAATCCGGATTTCTCTTATAGGTGATCGATTTTCCAGGGTTGACTGAATCAACAACATAGGGGCCTGATCCAACGGGCGGATCCATGCTTGGATCATCAAAGGGGTGTTCTGTATAATACTTCCTGGAAAAAATGGGAACCTGGCTGGCAATCATGTGCAACTCCCGATTTACCCGGGCAAAGTTAAACCGAATCCTGTTTTTATCAAGAATGTCTGATCCTGTTATATCCTGCAGGTACGCCTGGTAAAATGGATGGGCAGCATCGCTTTTCATGGTGTTGAGCGAGAACTGGACATCTTCAGGAGTTATCGGGCTGCCATCTGAGAATCTTGCATTCTCATCGATTGTATAGATCACCGACAACCGGTCATCTGCCAACTCTATATCTTTGGCAATCAGGCCATATGCAGCAAAGGGCTCATCCAGGCTTGACACAGCCAGGGTCTCAAAAACCAGATTATCCAGTCCTGATGGTGGGGAACCTTTCAAGGTAAAGGGATTCATCTTGTCAAAGCTGCCAAGATCATGAAGCACCAGAGCCCCACCCTTTTTCGCCTGCTCTGAAGTATAGTCGAACTGTTTAAAATCCGGATTATATTTAAGCTTGCCGTCTATGCTGATGCCATGGGCAGCCTGACACTCTGATACACCCGCAGCCATACTGAATAAAGCCAGTGTCAACACCAGGATCAAAAAAGATCGGGAAAACTGGAAAGCAGATTGCATTTTATTTATCATTGGATTTATTGCCTCATCTCATATTTAAGAACAGAGTTAACGACTTTTACATTACGTTCAAAGAAAAAGGTATTCCCCTTCAGTTCACCCGTCAAATTAAAAATGATAAATCAATACAGACAGACTGGTTAGCCATTGACAGATAATTGGTTTTACATAGGCAGTAATGGAATTTTTATTTGACCTTATCGCTTAAGCTGGTTAAAAAACCCGTTTCACATATCAATGAATGTTTTCAAAAGGACGGAGTAACAAAATTATGGGAAAAACCATTGCGGAAAAAATATTTACGGCGCATCTGAAGGATACACCTTCATCGGCAAATGTCGTGCTCGATATCGACGTTGTCCTGTGCCATGAGATCACAACACCTATCGCCATCAACGATTTGATAGCTAAAGATATGGACAGAGTTTTTGACCCTGACAAGATCAAGGCGGTCATTGATCATGTAACCCCTGCCAAGGACTCCAAAACGGCGACACAGGGGAAAACACTGCGGGATTGGGCCAGACGTCACAACATTAAGGATTTCTTTGATATCGGCAGTAACGGCGTCTGTCATGCACTGTTCCCGGAGAAAGGTTTTATACGGCCTGGCTATACCGTGATTATGGGAGATTCACATACCTGCACCCATGGCGCCTTTGGTGCTTTTGCCGCGGGTGTTGGCACCACAGACCTGGAAGTTGGCATTCTCAAGGGAGTCTGCTCGTTCAGAGAGCCGAAGACCATGAAAATTAATGTGACTGGCAGCCTGACTGACGGTGTGTCTGCCAAGGATGTCATCTTGAACATCATCAAGCAGCTCACTGTTAATGGCGCCACGGATATGGTCATGGAGTTTGCCGGACCGGTTGTGGACCAGATGTCCATGGAATCCCGTATGACCCTCTGCAACATGGCAATTGAAGCAGGCGGAACCAGCGGTATCTGCATGCCTGACCGTGTAACTGCAGAATACCTCTGGCCCTTTATCCAGAATTCATACGCAACAATTGATGAGGCCATTGAAGACTTCAGGAAATGGCATTCCGACCCTGAAGCCAATTATACTTCGGAAATGACTTTTGACGTAACAAACCTCAAGCCACAGGTCACATACGGTTATAAACCGGATGAGGTAAAGGACATCACTGAAATGGAAGGCACCACCGTTGACCAGGTATATATTGGTTCATGCACCAACGGCCGCATTGAAGACCTGCGCGAGGCGTCCAGAATTCTGAGAAACAGAAAGATTGCACCGACTGTTCGTGGTGTTCTCTCCCCTGCAACTCCGGCTATTTACTCCAAGGCCCTGGAAGAAGGGATTATCAAGATTTTTATGGATGCAGGATTCTGCGTCACCAATCCGACCTGCGGGGCCTGCCTGGGTATGAGCAACGGTGTACTGGCAGAGGGCGAAGTATGCGCCTCAACCACCAACAGGAACTTTAACGGACGCATGGGGAAAGGCGGCATGCTGCACCTGATGAGTCCGCTCTCTGCTGCTGCGGCTGCAGTTGCCGGTCATATTACTGACCCGGGTAAATATCTTTAAATTTTACCGCTACGGCAATTTTATATAAAACACGCATACAGGCGATAAACTGTACAGGAGATTAAAATGAAAGAGTTCAGCGGCCAGGCATTGTTTCTGGACAGGAACGATATAAATACCGATGAAATTATTCCTGCTAAATATCTCACCGAAAACAGCAAGGAAGCATTAAAACC
The DNA here is from genome assembly GCA_012974315.1 of Desulfobacterales bacterium. GTDB lineage: Bacteria > Desulfobacterota > Desulfobulbia > Desulfobulbales > BM004 > BM004. The sequence continues at coordinate 4,774 of JAAXQI010000141.1, forward strand.
TCATATTCTGGAAGATCTTCACCTGGAAGGTTTTGATGCTGGAAAAGATCTGGCAGGGAAAAATATCATTGTTACGAAATCCAATTTTGGCTGTGGTTCCTCCCGGGAACACGCCGTATGGGTTTTTGAAGTAAATGACATCAATGTAGTTATTGCAGAGAGCTTTGCCAGAATATTCAGGCAGAACATGTTCAACTGCGGCATGCTGGCAATTGAACTAAACAAAGAAGGAATTAACTCCCTTTTTGCGTTAGGAAATGATGCTGTTGTTCGGGTTGATTTACAGCAGAACCAAATCACTGCTGAAAATAGTGAGGGCGAGAAAAAAGATATCCCCTTTGAATTAAACTCGTTCGACCGTGAGTTGGTGCAGGCTGGTGGGTGGTTGGCTTACGCAGACAAAAAATACTAATTCTTCTAACAAATTCAAAACAAATCTACTGCATTTCATTAAAATTTTTTATCACTGCGACGTACAAAATGTATGTCGCAGTGCTCCAAATAAGCGTGTCGTATAATGGAGTGCGGTTAGCTGCTGATTTTTTTGTCTTATAATATAAAAGTCTGAACTCATATTATAAATCCTTTCTGTCTCCTTCCCCCTTATCCTGTCTCTTATACACATCT